>CAZEWV010000550.1:0-2007 GCA_964516025.1 uncultured Eubacteriales bacterium | reverse complement strand
GCCAGCAGGGGGAGTCGAACCCCCGACCTACTGATTACGAATCAGTTGCTCTACCGACTGAGCTACACTGGCTTATTGAAATCGACCCTTTGAAAATAATCGAAATATCCACAACTGTCAAGATTTTCAGTTTTTTGCCCATTTAATTCTCTTTGGACAAAAACATTTTGACTTCTTACAGAAATCTTATATAAATGAATGTTTATTTTCCTGCTCATTTTCTCTACAATAACTAGAAATAATGAATATCAAGAAACTGGAACTCCAAGGCTTCAAATCTTTCTCGGACAGAACAAAACTCAGCTTCCACCAAGGCATCACAGCCATTATCGGGCCTAACGGTACTGGAAAAAGCAACATTGTCGACGCCCTCCTCTGGGTATTAGGAGGGAAAAGAATCAAGGCTCTTAGAGGAGAACGGAGCGGAGATGTGATCTTTAACGGCAATGCCAAAGTCGCTCCGATGGGCATGGCGGATGTCACACTCATCCTGGCAAACGAGGACGAAGAACTCAGCATATGCCACCGAGTCTTCCGCTCGAAAGAAAGTGAGTACCGGTTGAATGGAAAGCTGGTAAGGTTGAAAGACATCCAGAATACTCTATACAAAAATGCGATCGGAGATTCACAGTATTTTGTTATCGAACAGGGAAGTATTGGGATTTTCCTTTCCTCCAAACCTGCTGAGAAGAGAACTCTTCTCGAGGAGGCCGCGGGAACAGCTTATTATAAAGATAAAAAGCGCCTGGCAGAACTCAAGCTGGAAAACACCGAGCTGAATCTGTTACGTCTGGAAGATATCATTTTAGAAGTGTCCAAGGCGAAAAACTCCCTAAAAAGACAGGCCACTTCAGCCATCCGTTATAGAGAACTGAGGGAGAAAATCAGGGAGCTCACTCTCTTTTACTTCAGAGGAAAGATAAATCAAGCCGAAATGTCTCAACACGAGTCTATAACCGCCTACCAGAATGACTCCAATTTGGAAAAAGAAACACAGCGCAGGTTAAAGAACACTGAAAAATCTCTTGCAGATAAAAGAAAAGAATTGTGGGATCTAGAAAAAGCAAACAAGAAAGACCAGGAAAACCTTTATCTTTTTAAAAACCGGAAGTCTCAACTGGAAACCGAAAGAGAAAGAGAAATTAAAAGAATCGATCTCATCGAAGAAAAAAAGAATCGGGATAAAGAAATCCATGATGAACTCAAGCAGGAAAGCGTGTTTATAGAAAAAGAAAAAGAAGACGCCATAAAGAATACCCAGATATTGAGCCAGTCACTGGATCAAAAAATGGAGGATATGAAGTCCTATGATAAGTCCAGCCAGACGGTTCAAGATGAGATCGAAGCCCGGCAAAAAAACATCGAAAAACTGAGAGCCGAATCTTTGGAGAATCTTGCTCAACTTACAGAGTCCAGGAATTCAAGAGCTAAATTTGAAAAAGAGCTGGAACTTTTTCAGCGTCAGGAAGAAAAACTCAAATCCAATCTGGAGGCGGAACAGGCGCAGTTCAAACAAACTGAAAAAACGCTGGCTCTTCTTGGGATTGAGATAGAGCGGGACGATCAAGCCTTCAGAAAAAAACAGGAAAATCTTAAAGAAAATAAAAGGGCCGTTGAGGAACTGGCGGATTCGCTCGAAAGACTCAAGGTTCAACATTCAAATATTGAAACAGAAAAAGAAAAAGTCCTCCATCATCTTCATGCACTCAAGAAGCTACTTGAAAAGGAAAAAGGCACAAGTTCTTCAGGCGAAATCCCCTCTTCTTTGGGTTTACTGGCGGACTTGATTGAAAGCGATACACAGTACACTCCCGCTGTAGACATTTTCTGGAGAGAGGAAGCGAAAGCCCACATTGTACATGCTCATGATTTGCTGAGAGTTTTGGAAGAAAAGAATATTGAGGGAAATTTTCTTATCCTGAATCCTTTGCAGAATGAAGAGCGCCAAAATGAAGCCTTCCAAGATCCACGCGTCCTGGGAAGACTAAAAACAAAAATAACGACTCA
>CAZEWV010000549.1:0-2012 GCA_964516025.1 uncultured Eubacteriales bacterium | reverse complement strand
AGATATGTGAATTTTTTGAGATCCAGAATCCCATATTTTTGATCTCAAACCGAATCCCGAAATTCTTCTCGAAAACCTTTGAGGTGCTGGCGACTATGCGGCTCACCTCCGTGCTCCAATCGCCCTTTTTCCTGTACTCCTCATCTACGGCAACCTTGAGGGTAACCGTCCGTACGGGCTGAACTTGAGGAATGACGGTTTTTATGGGGAGGAGGAGAAAAACAGAAAAAAGAAAAATTTTAAAGAGTCTCACACTCTAACTATAGCACTGGAATTCGAGGGACACTATACTTAATTTATTCGTAATGCAGGAATTCGAGGGACACTATACTTAATTTATTCGTAACGCAGGGTTCCGACCGATTCAAAGCAAGAACCGTATTGGCTGATACGGGATGAATCCTGCATAATGTGCTTCTGAATGCTGGATTGATCGAAAAGATCAGCCTGTCTGGTCACCCTATCATCCCCAAAAAAATCGAACGTTCACTTGAAATTTTTATGATGTTCTTGTAAAATAATTCTTGGCATCAGGAGAGGCCTGAAGCGATTCGGGTCCGGCAACCTGGGGCGGACACCCAAGGTGCCACTCGCAAGAGGCGAGGATGTGGTCGCGGAAGTGACAACCAAATGTCCGAAGCGATGCCCGCTTTCCTGATGTTGGAAGAGCGGGTTTTTTTTCGCCCTATCACATCCTCCAAAGGCACCGCGTCTCTCCCAAATTCTGATAGGAGGTGCAGCATGCCAGAATCAAGAGCTTCCAGTCTCAACAAAAATAGGAGGACGATATAATGAACAAAAACGATTATCTTTTTACTTCGGAGTCGGTGGCGGAAGGGCATCCCGATAAACTCTGTGATCAGATATCCGATGCGGTTCTGGATGCGATTATTGCAAACTCATCCAATCCTCAGCGCTCTCATGGGGCTATCGAAAGTCTAGCTACGACACAGCATCTGACATTGGCCGGGGAGTACAGTGTTTCCGGTCAAAAAGAAACACTCGACTTTGAGGCGCTCGTGCGCGGTGTTATTGCAGATGTCGGATTCGATGATCCGGCTTATAACTTTGACTACAAAACCTGTAAAATCATAAATAATTTGCACTCACAATCAGAAGACATCCGTGAGATGGTTGACAAGGGGGGAGCGGGAGATCAGGGACTCATGTTTGGTTATGCGGTTGACGAAACTCCTGAGCTCATGCCGCTTCCCATTTTGATGGCCCACCGGTTGGTCGAAAGAATGGATTTTGCACGGAGAGAAAAATTGATCGACTACCTTAAACCGGATGGGAAATCGCAGGTGACGATCCGGTATGAGAAAGGCAAGCCTGTTGCGGTTGAAAAAGTAGTTCTGGCCGTTCCCTATGATAAAGACATCGACAAATCGAGCGTCAAGCACGACCTTTATGAAGTGGTAGTTACTCCTGTGATTGAAAAATACGGCTGTGAGTACAGCGCGCAGCTTGAGGGGCTGGAGGCTAACTTTATCGTCAACGGCAAAGGGTCTTGGAAAAATGGCGGGCCAGATTCAGATACGGGTTTGACTGGACGCAAGATTATTGTCGACACCTATGGCGGGATGGGACGTCATGGAGGCGGCTGTTTTTCAGGAAAAGATCCGAGCAAGGTTGACCGTTCTGCATCATATATGGCCCGGTGTGTGGCTAAGAATATTGTGGCTGCCGGATTGGCAAAAAGATGTGAAATCCAGCTGGCGTATGTCATTGGAGTGAGCGACCCTGTTTCCGTGCTGATCGAAACATTTGAGACCGGGCTTGTGCCGGATCATGTGCTGGAGGAAGGAGTGAAAGAGCTTTTTGATTTAACTCCTCAGGGGATTATCAAACAGCTGGATCTTATCCGGCCGATTTTTAGAAAGACCTCATTCTACGGTCACTTCGGAAGAGAACTCGATGATTTCACCTGGGAGAAGACCAATAGGGTCGATGATCTCAAAGCTTTTTTTAAAACTTGAATTCCCGTTGAATTAGAGGGACACTATATTTAA
>CAZEWV010000548.1:0-2026 GCA_964516025.1 uncultured Eubacteriales bacterium | reverse complement strand
TTTTTCCCTTCACATCGATGCCCTCATAGTCATTCCAGCCGTATTCCGGAGCGACAATGCCGTACCCGACATAGATCATTTCGGAATCCTTAAGGGAAACCTTTTCAACAATTCGCATTGTTGTGCTCACAAATTCATCCCCGTACTGGAATTTATTCACGGCGTTTGGACCCGATATTTCCAGAGTCCGGGTGGGTTCTGAATTGATCTTGATCAGCGGGACTTCCTGGAAAAAACTGTCCTTATTTCCCGGTTTAAGTCCCAGGGCTTGGAATTCGTTTTTTAAGAACTCTATGGTCAGCTCTTCTCCCTTTGAGGCGGGTGAGCGTCCTTCAAACTCATCTGAGGAGAGAATTTCCACGTCTTTTTTCAAATCCTCCGCCGTAATACTTGCCATGGCGTCTTCAATCTCAGATGTTTTACTTGTACATCCATGAAAGAGAAGAAGTGTTATTACAAAAAAAGATAAAGTGAAGTGAATTTTTTTTGCCATTTATTCCTCCATATATCCGGACATATCGAATGATTGAATTACCACCACCTCCCCTAAAAGTCAAGCCAACCCGAAAGACGTCTCTTTATTTAAGTTTCGGAATTCTTTAAAATGAAACTTTCATAAACAACACAAAGCCCTATGTGAAAGAATGAATATACACTCACTGATTGATCAAATCTCCATCAAGAGCACTGAAGTTCTTATGATCAATAATAAAATATTTTCCAAGAGTACCGAAAGTCCCACATATGCTGAACATTTCAAATCCATCAAACTTAAAATTCCCAGGATATTAGGGGAAGGAGAATATGAGGTAGAGGCTGAAACAGCCGCTGGGGCAATGGACCCGGCGTTTTTGATCCACCAGTGGAAAGGGGAGGACTATCCTTCTATCATCTATCATCATGGAAGCCTTGAACGTCCTTTTAATTTTCATTGGTACATGAAAAATTCTTTCCGTGATATTTTTGTATCCTATAGAGATCCCATAGAGGCAAATCTGATCGCTCTTCGTGCACCCTTTCACAAAGGATCCTTCTTAAAATATGCTAAAAGGATGAGACATCTGACGAGTTTCACAGCGATGCTCTCTGTTTCGGCGAAATTGATCAATTTCCTCGTCGATTATCTGAAATCGGCGGGAAAAGGCCAGGTGATTGTCTCAGGAGTCAGCCTGGGCGGTTTGGCGGCCAATCTCCACAGGACCTATTTCAACACCGCTGATGTCTATATCCCCCTGTGCGCGGGGGCTTCTCTGAGCGATGTCTTTATGACTTCGGCCTACAAGAGAGTGGCCAAAATAGTGCAAAACCATAGGGGAATCGTCAATGAAAAGCTGGATTTCGAGGAGGATTTTATAGGCATTAACAGCGACAATGTATTCCCTCTGCTGGCAAAGTACGACCAGTTGTTCTGTTATGAAAGGCAGAAGGAAAGCTATAACGGGCATCCTGTCACTGTTCTAGACAAAGGGCATTGGACGGCGGCTCTTTCGAGCAAACAATTGCGTCAGCATATTTTCACTTACACTAATTTGCTAAACGATTAGGAGGCAACATCGATGTGGTTTCGAAGAATGGAATTAGAAGACTGGTCTGACGCAGAGGAGTAAAGATGGAAAAATCCACAAAAAAATGGTTCATTGGCTGCGGTGTCGGCTGCGGGGCCATAGTGGTTATTCTTTTGGTCCTGTTAGCTTTTGGATTTTTCTTCGTAAAGGACATGGTCTATAAATTCGAAGAAACTGGAGAATTGACGAATTCTCTAAAAGACCTCTATGGTGAGATGGAAGACTATACACCTCCCCCGGATGGACGCATTTCCTACGAGCGTATGGAAGCCTTTCTCTATGTCAGAGAGAGTATGGCACCTGTCCGTGACAAAGTGGAGTATTCTATCTCCATCCTCGATAGTATGCGGAAGCAGGAAGGCAGAGAAGATGTCAAGAGATCCGGACAGGTGTTTCGAGCCGTTAGAGCGGCTTTTGGTTTGATTCCCGGGATCGGTGATTTTTATGCCCAACGCAGTCAA
>CAZEWV010000547.1:0-2027 GCA_964516025.1 uncultured Eubacteriales bacterium | reverse complement strand
ATTTGGATGCCGAAGAAGCCAGTGAAGTCCTCGGAGCACTGCTGCGGGGTTTTTCATTTGGAGAGACTTTCCGGGAGAGGACATTCGATATAGAGAAAAGCTCAACATTTCTCTATGATTTTTTCCTGAATGGAATAAAAAATCACATACACATCAAATAAGGAGAGAAAAATGAAGAAAACAAGGAAATTATTGTTATGTGCAACCCTCATTTTGACGGCCTCATTATTTACGTTTTCACAAGAAAAAATGACGCTGACTCTCATAGAAAGTATTCAACTCGCTCTATCCCAGAATCCTTCCCATCTGGCTTCTGAGGAACGAGTTGAAGGGGCCAAATCGATGATCAAAGAAGCGGCGGCCGGTTTTTTCCCTTCATTGAACGCCACTGGTCTCCGTTCGCTGAAGGAAAAAATCTTTACTCTGGAGTTTCCCTCTTTTATTCCTGGTGAGCCGCCTGAAGAAGTGGAGTTTGATTTTACGAGAGATAACCAGTTCTCGTTTTCTCTCTCTGTCCCGATATACTCCGGCGGCCGGCTTGTCTCAGGTTACAAACAGGCCAAATATAACCATTTATCCTCCGAGGAATCCTTGAGACAGTCTGAATCTATGACAGTATTCAATACGAAAAAAACTTTTTATGGTGTTCTACTTGCCCAAGAGTTTATTAAAGTTTCAGAAGAGGCCGTGAGTGTTGCCGAGAAACATCTTCGCAATGTGAAAATCCTGTATGAAGTTGGCATGGCCTCCAAATTTGATCTTTTAAGATCAGAAGTCCAGTTGGCCAATTTGAAACCCCAGCTGATTCGTGCAAAGAACAGTCTTAAAGTTGCCGAGCTCAGTCTAAAAATTCTCCTCGGTCTGGATCTGGCCCAGCCTTTAGAAATTCAAGGTGATTTGACTTATGAGCCTTTCGATCCAAACCTCGAAGAGTCGTTGACATCCGCTCTCATAAAAAGACCGGAAATTCAGAAGCTCAAGTACCAGAAGATGATGGCCGGAGAAATGCTGAAAATATCTAAGGCCTCTAAATACCCGACTGTGGCCATTCAGGGTGCCTACAATGTTTGGGCAGACAGATTGACATTTAAGGAGGAAGACTGGCAGTCCTACTATTCTGTTAATCTGGCTTTATCCGTTCCGATTTTTACTGGTTTTATGGCCGCGGCCCAGATCGAGCAGTCAAAATCTATAATCAAAGAACTCGAATTCAGCAAAAAAGCTTTGGAAAACATGATTCTCTTCGAAGTCCGACAGGCTGTTTTAAAGCTGTCCGAAGCCAGAGAGTCCCTTATATCACAGGAGAAAAATGTGGAACAGGCGGTGGAGAGCCTTCGGATCGCCGAGCTGAATTTTTCGGAAGGATTGGCAACAACCCTTGATGTCAGCTCGGTTCAAGCGGCTCTGACTCAGGCCAAAACCAACTATTCCCAGGCTCTCTATGACTTTGTCATGTCCAGAGCTGAATTGGATAAAGCCGTAGGTGTTGGATTTAAAAATTAACCAGGTTTATACGCGCTTGATTTCTATATTTTGTATCTAAGGAGTGCGCCAATTTTGCCGTATCTGCCGAGTGAGAGAGGGGGATTGATGTGCTCCACCTGGCAGTTTTTGTCCATCGCTTTTTCTATGGCTTCATCGATGACATCCACGAGGGGATTAGTTTTTATCAAGCAGGATGGGCAGCGCACTTCGTCAATGTAGAGGAACTGGCATTTTGGACATATTCGCCCTGCCTTCGAAAAATGACGGGTGACAAGCAGAGTTTGGGCTTCTCCTCTGTTTAAGCTTTTTAAAGTATACTTTACTCCTGTCACAGCTCTGCCGCCTCTTTCCAATTCGGAGACAAAGCGATGGAGAACCTTTTCTTCATCTTGTTTGACTAGATTCTCGATGAAAAGCATGGACTCTTTGTTCACTTTAACGGAGGAATGGCTTGGTTTTATTTTGATGTAGCCCTTGAATACTTTTTTGATATACGGATGGAGAAGGGGTTCAAAAACGGAGATATATTCATCGGAGCAGCC
>CAZEWV010000546.1:0-2030 GCA_964516025.1 uncultured Eubacteriales bacterium | reverse complement strand
AAGTCAATGCCAAGGCTTTAGCCATGAAGGCCCAGGGCATTGATGTCATCGACCTGAGTGTCGGAGAGCCAGACTTCCCCACTCCCACAAATGCAAAAGAGGCCGGTCACAGAGCGATTGAAAACAATTTTACAAAATACACGCAGATCGACGGAATACCTGTATTAAAAGACGCCATTATCAACAGGCTGAAAGAAGATCACGGCCTCACATACTCTAGAAAGGAAATCCTGGTTTCTACAGGAGCCAAAAGCTCGATCTACCATCTCATGCAGGCTTTGATTAACGACGGTGACGAGGTTATCATCCCTTCTCCATATTGGGTCACTTACCCCCACACCGTCTCCCTTGCTGATGGTAAAGCAGTAATTGTGCCGACAAAAGAGGAAGACGGATTTCGCCTGACTCCAGATCAGCTCAGAGCCGCCGTTTCACCGGCGACCAAAGCTATCATCCTGAATAATCCTTCTAATCCTACAGGGACGGCTTATCCCCGACATGAACTCGAGGCTCTGGCAGATATCCTCCTGGAGGAAGATATCTATGTCGTAGTGGATGAAATCTATGAGAAGCTTATCTATGATGATTTCCAGTTCACAAGTTTCCCCACATTAGGAGAGGACATCAAAAGAAAAACGATCATCATTAACGGCGTCTCTAAAGCCTACGCCATGACGGGTTGGCGTATCGGATACGCCGCAGGCCCCATTGATATCATCAGTGCTATGACCAAAATCCAGAGTCACACCACGTCCAATCCCTGCTCCATATCTCAGATGGCAAGCCTGGAGGCCTTCACCGGCCCCCAACATGAGATTTCAAAGATGCAGGCAGAGTTCCAGAGACGAAGAAATTATGCTCACATGAGACTTCAATCCATCCCAGATGTTTCCTGCTACAAACCTCAAGCAGCATTTTACCTTTTCCCCAATGTCTCATCGTTATATAAAAAGGAATTTAACAATACTCTTATTCGCAATTCCTACGGTCTTGCCTATTTTCTCCTGAAAGAGGCCAGAGTGGCGGTCGTTCCTGGAGATGCTTTCGGCATGGACAAATGCATCCGTCTATCTTACTCCTCTTCTATGGAAGTTCTGGAAAAGGGAATAGACAGGATTATAGAAGCCCTATCTCAACTTAAAACGGCAAAAAAAATCAAGCGCATCTCATTGAACAACACCACCACTCAGCATAAGGAATCCGTCCCGGTCGATTCTTCCGTCTCCATCAGCATGCGAGATGCCCTTGTTGCAGAGATGGAAGATTTTTCGAGCTATGAAAACTATTTTGAGTGGAATGCCAATATTAATGGCGTCATTGTCCAGCTCCGAACAAATGTCTCTCACCTCAATGACTTCTGGATTGAGAATTGGTACCCCGCCCAGTTGGAAGCCGATCTGGAACCTCATGGGATCATCTATGCCATGGATGGAATTGCCGGCAGGGAACCTCGCGCTTTTTACAACACGGAGACAAAAACCGGAATTCTGGTCAACACAGACAACTATGCTCCATTGCGGAGCCTGGCACTGGGACTGGTGATGGATGTCTCTGAAGGACTTTTTAACGTCTTTGCCATAAGAGGAAAAACGGTCGATTTCGATGGAAAAGGATTGGTTCTTTTGGGCCCTAAAGGCACAAACAAAACTGAACTTTTTAGCGCACTTCTCAAAGACGGTCATGCACGACTCCATTCCAACGACACAATATTTGTTCGATTTTCCGAAGGAACTCCTTATGCAAACTCCGTAGAACGAAAGCTGTTCCTGCCGACAGATACCGTTGAATCCTATCCTGCTCTGGCACCTCTATTCGACAACAGCAAGTGTGAAAACGTCATTGTCCGAAAAGAGGACTGTTTGGATACAAAATGCCAAAACATCGATAATTGTCGGCTGGATCGTGGATCCCCTTTCTGCTACAAAGCCTCAAAACAATCCTATGCTCTTTTGGATCCTTACTGGATAAAGGGACCCGCCAAACATATCAAACGCACCGCTCTGAACTGGATGTTCATCCTGCGCTCCGAC
>CAZEWV010000545.1:0-2041 GCA_964516025.1 uncultured Eubacteriales bacterium | reverse complement strand
TGAGCGGAATCTCTTCCTGTAAAAAGATATCCTGTGATGAAGACGCTGTCTCCAGATCTGAGGTTTTCTATCACCTCATCCGTGACGGGGGTTGTAATATGATGTTCAGCCATTTTATAAACTCAGCACGGAGCCAAGGATTTATATACCTTGAGCATTGCATTCGTCAATCGTCTTTTGAACAGCCTCGAGTGTTGTTTGGAGCATGGCTTTTTCGTCTTCGGTCAGCTTGATCTCGAAGATTTTTTCCATTCCTTTGGCACCGATAAGGCAGGGAACTCCGATGAACAGGCCGTTGACATCGTATTCGCCTTCACAGAGCGCGGCACAGGGCAGTACCCGTTTTTTGTCTTTAAGAAATGATTCGGCGATGACAATGGCGCTCCATGCGGGGCTGAAAAAGGCCGATCCTTTGCCAAATAGTTTAACGATTTCCGTTCCGGCCTTGCGGGTTCTGTCGACCACACGGTCGATTAAATCCTGATCGGCGATTTCGGTGAGTGGAACACCTCCGATGGTGGTCAATCTGGGAAGAGGAACCATGGTTGGGCCGTGCCCTCCAAGTACTGTTCCGGAAATGTCCGCGACTGAAACACCCAGTTCCATGGCGAGGAAAGATCGGAAGCGGGCCGTGTCCAGCGTGCCGGCCATTCCGATAACCTGGTGTTTTGGGAATCCTGTAACCTTGTGAAAGACATAGACCATCGCATCCAGGGGATTGGTTAGAACGATACAGAATGCATTGGGTGCGTGTTCCTTAACTCCGGTGGCTACTTTTTTTATGATTTCGATATTAGTGCTAAGAAGGTCTTCACGGGTCATGCCTGCCTGGCGGGGTTTCCCGGCCGTGATAATGACCACATCGGCCCCTTCAATATCTTTGTAATCCGAGGTTCCGCTTATGTTGGCATCATAATTGCCATGAGGAGCCATTTCCATAAGGTCCAGGGCTTTCCCTTTTGCTGGATCTTCATACTCAGGAACATCGAGAATCGTGATGTCTCCCATTTCCTTCTGGGCAGCGAGCATGGCCAAAATTTGTCCAATCTGACCGCCTCCAATAAGAGCTAATTTTTTTCTCATTATAATACCTCCTTGGTTGTGATGAGAAATGAATAAATATTATATATTAATATATATTTAAATCCCTATTAATCGACTTTGGTGTATTCTATCCAGCGCGATTCTATGTTGGGATCGTTTAAAGTCTCCATCAAATAGTCAGAAAATTCTGCTCCCGTGGCTCCCGTATCCCGACCGGTTAAAACATATTTTTTTTCGTACTGGCCGCAGATATCCAGCACCATTTCTAATTTTTTCCCTTTATCAGGATATCCTATATGGCTGAGGAGCATGGCGGCAGCCCTCATCATGCTGGCTGGATCCGCGTATTGGGCGCGACCTTCAGAGACCATACGGGGGGCTGATCCATGAATGGCTTCGAACATGGAATATTGTTTGCCGATGTTGGCGCTGCCGGCCGTTCCCACGCCGCCCTGAAATTCAGCGGCTTCATCCGTCAGGATATCTCCGTAGAGGTTTGGGAGAACCATGACTTGAAAATCTCGACGACGTTTTTCATCGATCAGTTTCGCGGTCATGATATCTATGTACCAGTCATCCGCTTGAATATCAGGATATTCCTTGGCGATTCTATAAAAATTTTCTAAGAAACGACCGTCAGTAGTTTTGACGACATTGGCCTTTGTTATACAGGTGACGCGTCCACGTCCGTTCTCTTTGGCATGTTCGAACGCAAGCCGGCAGATGCGGTCTGCGCCCGGAGCGGTGATCAATCGAAAATCGATAGCGATATTTTGGTCCACTTCGATCCCATAGGGGCCGAGGGCATACAAATCCTCGGTGTTTTCTCTGAAAAACATCCAGTCGATTCCTTGTTTTGGAACCTTGACGGGACGGACATTTGCAAAAAGGTCCAACTCTTTGCGCATGGCTACATTGCAGCTCTCGATGTTTGGCCACTTGTCACCTTTGCGGGGTGTGGTGGTGGGGCCTTTGAGAGTGACATGGCATCGTTTAA
>CAZEWV010000544.1:0-2056 GCA_964516025.1 uncultured Eubacteriales bacterium | reverse complement strand
CATTGTCTTCTTTTAAAATATTCTGCCCAAATTTAAGGGTCAGCATGGACAGCTCATCATTGATTGTTCTCAGCTCGGCTTTCTTTTCCTCATCCAGGTTCGCCCCACCTCTTACAAAAACCTTATAAGTTTCATCAAGAAGTGTGCCCTGCTCAACATTCAGATTGAGTTTGTCTTTTTTCTCATAAACGGCTTTTACTCTCGCGAACAACACGGCATTGAGCAGAATGTCATCCTGATGTTTGGAAAGAAGAGGAGTGACATCCCGGGCAATCTGCTGAATCTCGTCATTCGTATTCGCCCCGTTTAGAGTACCAAAGACGTTCCCAACCTTGGTCAGCAGCGCTCCGGTCCGGTCCAGTGCCTCGATCGTATTCTTAAACGAGGGGTTTTTTTTGTTTTCTGTAATGAGTGTAATTTCTGCTTTGTGCATATCGATCCCTGCACTAAAAGCAGGCATGAAATCCTTTTCTACAATTTTATCGAAGGGAGGCGTTCCAAAAGGCGTCTCCCAAGTGCCAAAAAAAGGATTATCGCCCTCCGGGGGAGGGACAGATTGTTGGGCGCAGGCCCAAAATAAAACACCCACACAGATTGAAAATAACAGTATTTTTTTCATCAGTTCAGCCTCCTAATTGAAATATTATAAAAGTTTCTCGGTCAGAGTTATAACTATAGTAAAAAAGACTTCAAATTCCAAACTATTTGATCCCCTTAAAGCCGAAACATCTGTAAATATAATTTTCTCTCGCTTTATATGTTCCGGCTCGTAGGGTCACAATCGTTTCAGGTCCTTCAATACGCTCAAACATGAATCCATCCTGTGGAGGTAGATAGTATCGGTTGGTCAAAACATAGATAGCGTTTCGGTCCAGAATATCTTTTGTATCCTGCCAGAAATCGAACTGGTCGATGGAGTTTGAGAGACAAAAGACATTTTTAGTGTCTTTTAAGGCAAAACTCAGCTGTGACGCCACATTATAGTGAGAGCTGAAGACAAATGGAGCTTCCCCGCTCCCCGTCATTTCAATAGCAATCTCACGGACTTTTTCTGCCACTTCTGGCCAGCCAAAGAGATCGCTTGTGGCATCATACTGCCCGACTTCCCATCCCGTCAGATCTGATGAGCTGTCAATGCTGTGGATGGGGGGTTTGTATAAAGGATAAAAAAGCTGGATATTCATAATAAGGATGAAAACAAGAGGGACGATAAGGGCCACTCCCACGAACAGTTTGAAGGCAGAAGGCCCTTTTACCCATATTCTGAAAAAATCGAATACCGAAGATCTCCTTTGGGAAAACCGGACATTCAGATTTCTTCTTTTTACCAGATATTCGGGGTACAGCCAGACCGTACCGATCAGCAGTGAGATATACCCGAGGCCTGGCCAATGGGGCTCGGCATCGTTTGTCAGGCACATAACGATGTAGAAAAAGACAAGTGTGGGAGCCGAAGTCATCACAATAAATTTACTATGGATATCTCCTCCCGGCTTAAATCCCCGTTTCACGAAGAAAAAAAGTACGGCAATAAAACAAAACAGTAAAATAGGAGTCACGACTCCAAGTTGTCCGACAACCAGTGTCCACAGATTGCCCCAAAATAAGCCCCCCTCATGCCGGGTGTTTAGCTGATAGATAAAACTCGCCCAACCTTCTCTGATGTTCCAAAAGATTATTGGGCTTGCGACCAAACCGGAGAGAGCGAGGCCGATATAGGGATGAGGTGATTTCAAATATACCCTCAATTTTTTATCAGAAAGGAGAAACAGGAAGGTCGAGGGAACGAGCAGAATGGCAAAGTATTTAGAGAGAACGGCCAGCCCAAGAACGAATCCCATCAGATACCAATGCCACCGGGGAATCCCCTTTGCCACTTTGATAAGAAGGTAAAGATAGAGCAGCCAAAAGACAGCTAGCGGCGCATCAGGAACCGTAAGGATTCCGACTAAAAAGAACAACGGGATGATATTGGTAAGACAAAGTGAATAAAAAGCGGTCTTCCTGCTTCCGGAAAGTTCAAAAGCAAGAAGGTAAATCAAAAGCGATGTGATAC
>CAZEWV010000543.1:0-2065 GCA_964516025.1 uncultured Eubacteriales bacterium | reverse complement strand
AAAAATGCTTTTGGCGGTCTATTGAAAGAGGTCAGACACTATGCACACAAGTATATTCATGAAGTTCTTGTAGATCTTGTTCTCATGCAGAAAGAACTTCATCCTGGCATTTTTACCGTTATGGATGGGACAGTCTGTGGGGATGGGGCCGGGCCGCGGACAATGATCCCGAAGATAAAGAACCTTATCCTGGCCGGAGGAGATTCTGTTGCAGTGGATGCCGTGGCGGCCAAGATTATGGGATTTGAACCCATGGAGATCCCTTATATCCGGATGTGTCACGAGAGAGGATTAGGGATTGGCAGGATCGATTTGATCGAAGTTGTGGGTGAAGATATCTCTGAAATAAATTTTCAGTTTAAAACAAAAAAAAGCCTCGTTATCTGGGGTGATCAAATGCTGCGGGTGGGATTTTTCCGTTTCCTGGAAAAAATCCTTCTCAAGTCTCCTCTTGTTGTTTGGGCGCCCTTTGCCAGCAATGTCTATCATGACTACATCTGGTATCCGACAATCGGACGAAAAAGGATACGAGGATTCCTCAAGACGGAATGGGGCCAGTTGTGGCGGGACTATTAAAGGTCGACCTAGGGAAGACCTAAAATTTTGTGCAGTTGAACCGAGAGGCGTATATTGTTCAAGTTTTCGCCTGTGGCGTGTTCGACAAGCTTAATTCCCCGATCCAGACTCCATTTTAGGTTGGACTGAGCTTGGAGAAAGAGTGGAATTCTTTCAGGAAATTTTTCTCGTATATTTTTTATTGTTTCTATCTCCAATTTCCTGGTGACGACAAGTTTCACTTCCTTGGCCGATCCCATGTATTTTGTTTGGACAAAGTATTTCTCTGGTTTTGGAGACACTGTGTACCAATCCACAGGCAGGGTTTGGTAGAAAATCCCATTGGTTTCGACTTGAACATTCCAGTTGTCCGCTTTGAGTTGTTGTGTCAGCGAAGAGATGTCTTGAAATAGAGGTTCACCACCGGTCAGGCAGATCCATTTGGAGGAGTGGTGTCGCCTTATGTCCTCGACCTCAAAGCAAATTTGGTCTGCAGACAAGTCCCGGCCCTCTTCCCATGCGTATTGTGTATCACAAAAGTCACACTTGAGGTTGCACCCGGACAATCTGATAAAGACAGTTGGTTCTCCCTGCCGGAGTCCTTCTCCTTGGAGAGAATAAAAGATTTCGTTAATCTTCAGAGTATGTGGCTGAGGCATCTTTCGATTCCCAGACCGTAACGGCCTTAACGGGATAGTGTTTTTTAAGCTCCTTGAAAAAATGCTTCGATAAATTTTCGGCCGTGGGATTGAATTCGTAGATGTCATTAAGAAGTGTGTGGTCGGGGAGAATATCAGTAAGCGTTTTTTTTATATCTGTAAAGTCATATCCAATTCCCGTCGAATCGAGTTCTCGGACTCCAATGTGAACTTCGACCAAAAAGGAATGTCCGTGAATTTTTTCACATTTTCCCTTATACCCTTTTAAAAAATGGGCGGCCTGAAAAGTATCTCTGACTTCGAGTGTCCAACTCATAATTTTCCTTCCTTTTTTAGTCGATTAATAAGAGGATCCTGTCTTCCTGTTTCCTCCCATGCTTTTTGACGCAGAAGGCATGAAGAACATTTAAGACAGGGAATTTCTTTGCCTGCATAACAGGATATGGAGTAGGAGTAATCCGCCCCAAGTGACAATCCCTCTTGTATGATGTCTACTTTTTTTAAGCCTACAAATGGAGCCAGGACTTTAAACGCTGTCTTGCCGTATGCCGCCTTCGTGCCGAGGTTGATCGCTGTTTCCATTGCATTGGCGAAATTGCGGGTTGTGTCCGGATAATTGGGGGAATCGATCACATTGAATCCGCAAATGATGTCCTGAATATTTTGGACTTCTCCCCATGCCGCAGCCATGGAAAGAAAAATCCCATTCCGGAAAGGGACATATGTCGAGGGAATACCGGCCTCGATGTCCTCGGGGGCTAGAAATTCCGGGAGACTTTGTGTCGGATCCGTTAGCGAGGATCCGCTGATTTGTTGGAGATCCACAGAGAGAATGGTTTGAGAAATGTTTA
>CAZEWV010000542.1:0-2081 GCA_964516025.1 uncultured Eubacteriales bacterium | reverse complement strand
GGTTGAATCAATAGCGACAAAGTTTTAAAGATCGTACTCAAATCAAAAAAAAAGGAAGAGCGTTCAATAGCCTCTTTACAGATCAGGATTTTTTCCGGGAGAACCCGACGGACATATTCCTCGTGTGGATTTTCAACCTGCTGCAGAATGGAGTACTCTTCCCGACATTTTAAAGCGGACAAATCGGTTATTCCCGGCCTGACGGACAATATTTCCTCGTAATCATCACGAAACATCTCGACATAACGGCGCAGCTCCGGGCGTGGGCCGACAAAACTCATCTCACCTTTTAAAATATTAATGAGTTGCGGGAATTCGTCGAACTTGTATTTTCTCAAAAAACGACCTGCTTTGGTTATCCGCCGATCATCGCCGATAGTTATCGGACTCTTATCCTGGTCGGCGTTAGTGACCATGGTTCTGAATTTATAGATGTAAAAAGGCCTGCCGTTAAGTCCGATTCTTTCCTGTTTAAAGAAGGCAGGCCCTTCAGATTCCGATCTTATCAGAATAGAGGTCACGATAAATAGCGGAAAACAAAATATCAGGCCGATTGTTGACATAATTAAGTCAAATACACGCTTAAAATAAAGTTTATAAAGGCTCACAACAGGATCTGGTTATTATATCTGGTAGGAAGTGGCCATAATGGCCACCCCCTCCCTACAGAACGGCTCGTACCGGCCAGGTAAGCCGCTCTTCGATCAGCAACCGAACTTATTTCGTTCTGAGAGTTGCCAAGGTGAAATCATATAAGAAAATTAATCCCTGCATCCTGAACCAGTCAAGGTTCATCACAAAGCGTACCTCTCTCCTTTTCACCGAATGCCATCTGTTCATTCTAACCCAAGTTCTACGAGCTTCTTGGGGCTTATAGCCAGATTTGATCATTATTCGCTGGAATTTCTTCGGTTTCTTCCATTTCTTTAACTGCATAGACCTTAGCCGACTACGTATCCGGCTGTCGAGATCTCTGAACAGGCACCGAAATTCATGAATTCCAAAATAGGAAACCCAACCTCTCAAATAGGTGTTGAGTTCTTTGATCACCTGGTGCATCGACAGTGGGTTGTTCCGGCGGGTCAGCTCCCGGACTTTCTTCTTGAATTTGATGCGGGCCTTATTGCTGACCCGGATTTTGCCTCTAAGGATTTGAAAACCGAGAAAAGTGACATCTTTAATCTTCGCCACCCGGCTCTTTTCCTTATTGACCGGAAGTCCAAGTTCATCTTCCAGATATCGGATCGTCACTTCCATCACCCTCTTGGCCGCTCTTTCGGATTTAACTAAAATCACGAAATCGTCCGCCCAGCGGCAGTACCGCAGGCCCCGTCGCTCAAGCTGATGGTCCAGTTCGTTTAAAACGATGTTGGACAGTATGGGTGAAAGCGGTGATCCTTGGGGACACCCTTGTGTTGTCTTCTCCAACTTCCCATCCACGATCACTCCCGCTTTGAGTGCTCTGGCTATCAACGTCACCAGTCTTTCATCGGCAATCTTTCTGCGTATGAGTTTGAGAGTGAGATTAAAGGGAATATTGTCAAAGAAGCTCCTCATGTCAATGGCCCCACACCATTGGTAACCCTCTGCCACGATGCTTTGAACGTATCTGATAGCCTGGTGCTGGCTCTTGCCCCGGCGAAAGCCGTAGTTTGATTGGGTGAAATCCGGATCGAAGATCTCCTCGAACACCAAATGGATGCTCTGGCTGACCACCCGATCCATTACCACCGGAATTCCCAGCTTTCTCTTTTGGGACGAGCCTTCCTTGGGAATCAATACTCTTCGCGCAGGTTTGAAACGGTATTTTCCTGACTTCAACTTATGGTGGATAAACTCTAAAAGCTCATCTTCCCTGTCGGTAAAGTCCTCTACCGTCATCTTGTCTATTCCGGCTGCGCCGGCATTCCGTTTCACTTGCCGCCATGCCATGCGTAGTCGTCCCGGGTCATAGACTCTTTCTAATACTTTCTCCTGTTTCACTTGGTTTCTCCGTGATCGCTCTATACGTTGATGATTATCGGGCTGCGAATGTCCTTCCGGACGGGAACCGGACCCCTGTTGGCCTTCCAGAATCTTTT
>CAZEWV010000541.1:0-2088 GCA_964516025.1 uncultured Eubacteriales bacterium | reverse complement strand
GGAATCGAAGGACTTATCCATATTTCAGATATCAGTTGGGAAAAGATCAAACATCCTTCTGATAAGTTGAAAGTCGGAGATGAAACGGAAGTCATTATCCTAAATATCGATGTGGAAAAACAAAAACTATCTCTGGGCATCAAGCAGTTGGAAGGAGACATCTGGGAGGACTTCTTCGATCGTCATAGAGTTGGAGACCTCGTCAAAATCAAGATAGTAAGGATTGTAGACTTTGGTGTATTCGTAGAAATTACTCCGGGAATTGAGGGCGTTGTTTTTCTCTCGGAACTGGATGATAAAAAAATCGAAAATCCATCCGAACTATTTTCAGTTGGAGACAAAAAATCTGCAAAACTTTTAAAGATGAGCCAGCAGGACAAAAAAATCTCTCTCAGTTTCAAACAGGCTCAACTCGAGATGCAAAAACGGGATTATCAAAAATACATGAACGGCCAAGACCAACGCCATACCCTTGGCGATATCATGAAAGAGCAGTTTGATAAAATCACCACTAACAAAAAAAAGGAAAGCAAAAAGGAGGGAAAAAATGATAAAGGCTGATTTAATCAACAAAATCGCAAAAGAAATGGATATTTCCAAACAAGAGGCCGAAACAGGGGTAAACCTCTTCTTTCAGACCATTAAAGAGGCCATAGAAAGGGGAGAAGAAATCGAGCTGAGAGGATTTGGCAGTTTTCGTTTTCGACAAAGAGAAGCCCGTTCCGGAAGAAATCCCCGCACGGGAGAACCGGTTCAGGTTCCATCCAAAAAAGTGCTTTACTTTAAACCCAGCAAGCACTTGAAAAATCTGTTCAACAAATAATGGAATATATCTTTACTCCATGGAGAGAAAAATACGTCAAAGGTGTTTTCAAAATGAAAAAATGCATCTTTTGCCGTGCTCTCGAACAAAATAATGATCGAGAAACCTTTATTCTCTTCAGGGGATCCCAGAATTTTATTCTCCTGAACAAATACCCGTACACTCCGGGCCATCTCATGATTGCTCCCTATGAACATCTCGATACTATAGAAAAGGCAAATAAAGAAACCACAGATGAACTCGGAGAATTTCTTAAGCTGTGTCTTAAGGTCTTAAGAACACAGTACAAGCCGCATGGATTTAATGCAGGCATGAATATCGGACACAGTGCAGGAGCCGGTGTTGCCGATCACTACCATCTCCATATCATCCCTCGTTGGACAGGTGATTCCAACTTTATGCCTCTCGTTGGAAAGACCAAGCTCTTCATTGAGGATTTGAACACAACGTATGACGGGCTCTCCACGCACTTCCTAAACGAAAAAAAAGAATTGGAAAAATAATATGGATTTTGAGCTGACAGAAGAACAAAAACTCATTCAGAAAATGATGAGGGATTTTGCGAATAACGAAATTTTGCCCGTGGGAAAGGGCCTGGAAGATCGGCACGAATTCCCCAAAGAACTCCTCAAAAAAATTGCGGACCTGGGAATTTTGGGCATGAACTTGCCCGAAGAATTTGGTGGCACTCAAACGGACGAATTTTCCTTTATCCTTGCTCTTGAGGAAATTGGACGTGCACTCCCCTCTCTTTCTGTGATTATCTCAGTCCATTGTTCACTTTTCTGTTATGCCATCAACACGTTTGGCACCCCAAGCCAGAAGGATAAATATCTTCCTCAAGCGGCTTCCGGACAGACTCTCGGAGCTTTTAGTTTAACAGAACCGGGTGTGGGATCAGACGCCACCCAATTGAAAACAAAAGCCACAAAGGATGGGGATATCTATGTGCTGAATGGCACAAAATCCTGGGTAACAAACGGAAGAGAAGCCGATACGCTGATCCTTTTTGCCAAGACAGAAAAAGACACAGAAAAGAAATTCAGTGCATTCATCGTTGATAAAAAAGCTCCAGGTCTGCATGTAACCAGGATCGAAGAAAAATTGGGGCTTCATGCATCCCCCACAGCCGAGATTTCCCTGGAGGACTGCCGTATACCCGCGGAAAATCTGCTCGGAAAAGAAGGCCAGGGGACAGCTATTGCCTTCAAATGTCTCGACCACTCAAGAATTGGGATAGCCGCCCAATCGGTAGGTTTAGCACA
>CAZEWV010000540.1:0-2093 GCA_964516025.1 uncultured Eubacteriales bacterium | reverse complement strand
TTTCCGATTGTGACCATGCTGCCGTAGTGATGTGTGGCCACGTGTTGAGTGGCTTTGAGGGCAAAATCTGACAATCCCACAAACGCATCATGACGAAGTTCGAAGGGTGTCGTTCCTGCATGGCTGGCCTTGCCCAGGAAACTGCACAACCAGTGATTTTTGCCCGCGATACGGTCTACGATACCGATAGAGATGTCTTCGGCTTCCAAAACAGGACCCTGTTCGAGATGGATCTCTAAGAAAGCCTCCAATTCCGGTCGGGTCTCATGTGCATTCATGATGGAATCGACTGTAAATTCTGTCCCTTTGAGTATTTCTGAAAAAGGAAGGCCAAACTGTGTGATCCCCTCCACCAGAATCTTTCTGTCCAATTGTCCGATAAACGCACGGCTCCCAAGAAAATCTCCCACGAGGTTACCCTCCTCGTCCGTAAAGGATGCCACTTCCAAAGGCTTGGTGACAGGGATGTTCTCTTCTTTGATTCGTCTCAGGCACTCGAGTGCTGAAAGAACGCCTGCTGGGCCGTCAAATATACCCCCATTGATGACCGAATCGATGTGGGAGCCGGCCATAACCGTTTTTCCCTCTCCTTCGATTCGGCCGAAGATGTTCCCTGCTCCGTCCTGCCGGACATTCAATCCTCCACTTTGGAACCTCTTTTTAAGCCACTCCCTGGCCTCGAAGTCGGATTTACTGAAGGACGGGCGGCTGACACCGTTGTATTTTTCATGCCCGATTTGGGAGAGCTCGATGATGTCCTTTTTTAGCCGGTCAATATGAATCCGAGTGTCCATAAAATTCCCTCCTATTCGATAAGCGCGATCATTTCTCGTACAGCAAGGTCAATTCCTACAATCGCTGCTCGTGCGACAATAGAAAAACCGATGCTGAATTCAGCTATTTCCGGAAGTCTGACAATAGGATGGATATTCTTGTAGTCCAGTCCGTGTCCGGCATGGATTTCCAATCCCAGTTGGAAACCATGTGTCGCTGCGTTTTTTATTTCCTCATAGGCATGGTCTTGTTCTTCTCCGGGCCGTGAATCCGAATATTTTCCGGTATTGATCTCGATCAGGTCAACTCCTACTCGGCTGCAGGCGTCGATCTGCCCCAGGTCGGGATCGACAAAAATGCTGGTACGGATTCCTGCGTTTTTTAGGTCAAGGATATGGGTGGAAAGATGATCTTCATTCGAAATCACATCCAATCCCCCTTCGGTGGTCAATTCTTCCGGACGTTCGGGAACCAGAGAGACGACATCGGGCTTTACATCCATAGCGACACCCTTCATTTCATCGGTGGCCGCCATTTCGATATTGAGTTTAGTTTTGATGGCTTCTTTTAATAAGTGAAGGTCCCGTTCTTTGATGTGACGCCTATCAGTTCGTATGTGGCAGACAATACCTTCGGCACCTGCCAGCTCGGATAAAAGAGCGGCCAAAACTGGTTCGGGTTCAGAACTTTTCCTTGCTTCTCTCAAGGTTGCGAAATGATCGATATTGACGGCAAGTCTCATTTGTCTCCTCCAGTTTATGAGATAAAAAGAGAACTAATAGACGAGAGTTCTGTCTTTATCCTAGATATTTTGAGATAACTACGGCCATGTTTTCTGCATCAACCCGGATTTGTTTTTCATCTTTTCCCTCGATCATGATGCGAGCGAGAGATTCTGTCCCTGAAAAACGGAGGTCAAAACGTCCTTCATGTCCAAGACTTTCTCTTATCCGGCCCATGGTATTGAGGATCTCGGGAAAGTGACTGAAATCTTCCTTTTTTGCCACCTCGACATTCAATAGGATCTGAGGACTTTCTTTATAATCTGAGACGAGTTTCGAAAGTGGAGTATTTTTTGTCACCATGACTTTACATATCTTCAAGCTTGTCAGAATGCCGTCGCCGCTTGGGCATTCATCGAGAAATATGGTGTGCCCGGACTGCTCTCCACCGAGGTTAGCATTAAGTTCGACCATCTGATTCCGGACATATTTGTCTCCGACCTGAGTGCGGACGAGTTTTATGTCCAATTTGTCTAGGGCCGTTTCGAGACCGATATTGCTCATGGTTGTGGCCACCACAGTATCCGATTTTAACCG
>CAZEWV010000539.1:0-2097 GCA_964516025.1 uncultured Eubacteriales bacterium | reverse complement strand
CCAGACAGGCAAAAACGCCATGGTTGGAGGTCTTCTGGCCATCTTTTTTATTTTTGTGTTTCTCCGGGACTGGAGACCAACCGTTACTATTAGCTTGGCCGTTCCCCTCTCGGTGATCACGACGTTTATTGCCTTGTATCTTGCCGGATACACGTTGAACCTTCTCACTATTGGAGGTTTAGCCTTGGGCGTCGGGATGCTGGTGGATAATTCTGTTGTGGTGATCGAAAATATTTTCCGGCATCTGGAAGAAGGAGCCGATAGGAAGGAGGCAGCAAAGCGCGGTGCTTCTGAAGTGGGGATGGCCATAACCGCATCAACCCTGACAACAATTGCCGTTTTCTTTCCCATGATCTTTGCAAAAGGGATTACGGGAAAAATGACGCAAGCACTGGCGTTATCAATCGCTTTTTCACTGCTCGCCTCGTTGTTTGTGGCTTTGACAATTGTACCCATGATGGCGTCTATTTTGTTTAAAAATAAAAAAAATGATAATGGGAAAAAGATGATCAAGCCACGATCGGAAAAATTCGGACGGATGAGAAAAATGTACAGAAATCTGCTCATCAAGACTCTCCGCCGGAGAGGACTGGTTCTCTTGGCGACTCTGGGTGTCTTTATCCTGTCACTTGCTCTCCTTAATTTTGTTGGAATGGAATTTATGCCGGCCCAAGACCAGGATATGATTATTCTTCAAATCAAACTGCCTGTGGGAACCTCTCTGGATGAAACTGACCGTGTTGTGAAAGTGGCGGAAGGTATTGTGGCTTCTTTTCCTGAGGTAAAATCTATTTCTGCTCAGGTTGGCTCCCAGGCTGAAGAGAACCCCTCGGATGCCGGGGGAGGGTTTAGTTCAACCGGTACCCATGAAGGATTGCTTTGGATTGGGCTTGTTAGTCAAATGGAGAGAACGTTATCCGATCTGGAAGTTCTGGAAGAAATCCGGAAGAAACTTCCTAAAATGAAGAATGTGAGATTCGAAGCCTTGAATATGAGCCAGATGATGATGGGCGGTTCTGCGGCACCGATCGATATTAAGATATTCGGCAGTGATTTTGATGTGCTCAAGGACATAGGCAACACGATTGTTGCTCAAATCCAGGACATCGAGGGGTTGAGGGATGTTGTCCATTCTATGGCGGAGGGCAAACCCGAATATCAAATCACGATCAATCGTGAGAAGGCCTCTCGGATGGGTTTGATGGTCAGTCAGATTGCCAACACGATTCAGGCGGCATCTTTGGGAAAAATTGCCACACGCTTCAGGGAAGGAAGCGACGAGATCGATATCCGTGTTCGCTTCAACTTACAGTACCGTGACACTCTTGATGACATACGAAGCATTCCGATTATGACTCCAACCAATCAGATGATCCGGTTAGACCAAGTCGCCTCAATTTCCAAGGGAGAAGGCCCGATTCAGATAAATAGAGAGAATCAGGCCAGGAATGTATCTGTTCAGGCCAACATTGTAGGGCGAGATCTTGGGAGTGTAGCTGCCGATATCAAAAAGAGGCTTGCTCCCATCGAAAACAAGCTCCTCCCCGGTTATTTTATTGAATTTGGAGGCCAATACGAAGAAATGAAGGAAGCCATCAAGATCATGCTTGGAGCTTTTGCCCTCGCTATCTTGTTGGTCTATATGATCATGGCCTCTCAGTTTGAATCTTTCAAACATCCCTTTATCATCATGTTTACTATTCCTTTGGGCTTTATTGGGGTTGTGCTGGCTCTGCTTATAAGCGGCAAACCCATCGGCCTACCAGTGATGATCGGATTTGTCATGCTGGCCGGGATATCGGTCAACAATGGAATCGTTATGGTGGATTATATCAATCAGTTGAAGCGGAGAGGGATCGAGAAAAAAGAAGCCATAATGCAGGCGTGCTCCGTCCGGTTAAGGCCTGTATTGATCACGGCGTTGACTACAATTATGGGAATGCTGCCCATGGCATTGAGTGTGTCTCAGGGCTCCGAGATGAGAGCGCCTATGGCAATCACTGTTGTTGGAGGATTGGTCGCAACAACTTTTCTCACGCTATTTGTCATCCCTATCATCTACAGTTACTTCGACGGCGTAAAATTCAGAGAGAAAAA
>CAZEWV010000538.1:0-2100 GCA_964516025.1 uncultured Eubacteriales bacterium | reverse complement strand
TGCCTCCACTGTTTGATTGCGGACTTATGATTAGCCATTTTTTTCTCCTGCAAAGAAATGGTATGATAAGGCATCTCAGTCCTAAAGTCAACCTTCTAATAGGGTTAGAGGGAATGGATACAACATGAAAGAAGAACCAAAGAATCCTCCGACTGAGCCCCTTTCTGCTCACCAGGAGGTACAGAATCGCAGGCTGATCCGTTCAACCTTATCCATGACCCTCCCCACTGTTTTAAGTCGGATATTGGGTTATTTTCGCGACATGCTCCAGGCCAAATTTCTCGGAACGGGCAAAGGGATGGATGCCTTTATCATTGCTTCCCTCATTCCCAACTTGCTGCGTCGCTTGACGGCCGAAGGGGCGATGACAGCGGCATTTATTCCGGTCTTCGCACAGGAAAAGAAGGATAAATCTCGATCCGAGCTGTGGACATTTGCCAACGCATTTTTTTTCGATTTAACATTGATTCTGACTGTTTTGACCGTTCTGGGGATTGTCTTTGCTCCCATTCTGGTCAGGATCATCGCCCCTGGATATGGAAGAGTTCCTGGAAAGTGGGAACTGACAATTGTTTTAACAAAAATCATGTTCCCCTACATATTCCTGATCAGTCTGGCAGCCCTGGCAATGGCCATTTTAAATTCTTTTAAAAAGTTCGTTGTTCCTGCTTTTACACCCGTGCTCTTTAACCTGTCCATTATCATGGCCGCTCTATTTTTTGCTGAAAACGCCGGGGAGCCGGCTTATGTTTTTGCGGTGGGTGTTGTTTTGGGTGGCCTGCTTCAGCTGGGCATCCAGATTCCCTTTCTCCGCCGGCAGGGCATGACCTTTAAGTTTGGACTCAGTTTTACGCATCCAGCAGTAAAAAAGGTGGCCAGGTTGATGATCCCCGGGATTTTTGGGGCCGGAATCTACCAGATTAACATGCTTATCAGCCGCATGATTGCCACGTCACTGAAAGATGGAAGTGTGTCCTCTCTCTACTATGCCTCCCGAATTGAGGAGCTGACCCTTGGGCTTTTTGCAATAGCCTTGTCTATCGCCCTGTTTCCGACACTCTCCGATCTGGCTGCCCGAAAAGACATCGAGGGCATGAAAAAGACTCTTAAATATTCTTTCAAATTAATATTCCTCGTCACTTTCCCGGCCATGGCCGGACTTATTGTGCTCAATAAACCAATCATTCAAGTTCTTTTCCAACGGGGTGCTTTCGATGCGCAGTCGACAGCCATGAGCTCATGGTGCCTCCTCTTTTTTGCTTTTGGGCTTCCCTTTATTTCAGGAACCAAGGTTCTTGCCCCAATGTTCTTTTCCCTCAAAGACACAAAAACGCCTGTGATTGTGGCCTTTTTTGTGATGATGTGTTATATCGGTTTTTCTCTTATCTTGATGGATCCCCTCCGAGCGGGAGGAATTGCACTGGCCCTATCATTATCATCTATGATTAACTTTGTTGCGCTGTTTTATCTTCTTGAGAAAAAACTCGGAAAGATTGAAAAAAAGGACCTTTTTATCTCTGCCTTGAAATCGGCGCTGTCTGCTGTGGTTATGGCAGGAGCGGTCTGGTTTTTTATAGATAAATTTGACTTCGAAAAATTAGTGTTCATTGAGAAGTCGAGTGTTGTTCTTGCCGCTATTTTAGGAGGTGTGATCGTTTATTTTATTATGAATCTGCTGTTTAGGCATGAGGATCTCAAGGGTCTGAAGCAGGCCTTTTCAAAAGAAAAAATACTTCGAGATTAGTGTGTTTTAATGAAAGTTGTTTTGCAAAGGATCAAAAAGGCATCGGTCGAAATTGGAGGGGAAGTCCACTGCCGAGTCGATCAAGGTGTGTGCCTTCTTGTCGGAGTGGAAAAGGGAGATTCCCTTGACGATGTCCATCGTGTGGCCAATAAAATCGTCGATTTGAGAATTTTCCCTGATTCTGAGGGTAAGATGAACCTCTCTCTACTGGACACGAAAGGAAAAGTATTGGCTGTCTCTCAGTTCACTCTGGCTGGGTCCGTTAGCAAAGGTCGACGTCCCAGTTTTGATAAAGCTGAAGAGTCCGAGCGTGCCGAAAGGATTTTTGACAGTTTTGTTCAGAAAATAGAAGAAAG
>CAZEWV010000537.1:0-2112 GCA_964516025.1 uncultured Eubacteriales bacterium | reverse complement strand
AGCGAAAGATATTTTTCTGGGCTGTAAAAGTTGGAAAAGAATATGGAAGAAGAAAGCTTGTAAAACAACCTATTTCCAAGTCACTGCAGCGAAAAAGAGCTCTTGCCGAAAAACTCGTTTTCTCCAAGGTGATTGAAAAAACGGGAGGAAGGATTAGATTTTTTGTTTCTGGGGGTGCACCTCTCTCTAAAGATATTGCTGACTTTTTTTATGCGCTTGGATTAGTGGTTTTGGAGGGGTATGGTCTGACAGAAACGTCTCCTGTTATTTCTGTCAATACTTTTGAAAATCTGAAATTTGGAACTGTCGGAAAGCCCATTCCCGGAGTCGAGGTGAAAATCGCTGAGGATGGAGAGATCTTATCCAAAGGGCCACACATCATGAAGGGGTATTACCGCATGGAGACGGAGACATTCGAGGCGATAAAGGACGGATGGTTCTATACAGGGGATATTGGCCATATCGATGAGGAAGGATTTCTGGTTATCACGGATAGAAAAAAAGATATCATCATCACTTCTGGTGGGAAAAATGTTGCTCCACAGCCCATCGAAAATTTATTAAAAACAAATCCGTATATATCCAATGCTGTAGTTATAGGAGATCGACGCAAATTTATTTCGGCCCTGATCATTCCTGATTTTGAGAAGATTGAAAATTATGCCAAGTCCAATAACATCACATATTCCAGTTTACGAGAACTCTTGAAAAACGAAAAAATTGTCAGTTTTGTTGAGGCTGAAGTCAGCAACATGACTACAAATTTGGCTCCCTATGAGAAAGTGAAAAAAATCAGACTGCTTGAGAGAGAGTTTGAGATTGAACAAGATGAGGTTACGCCGTCGCTTAAAGTCAAGAGAAATATTGTCAGGGATAAACACAAAAAATTAATTGATGAGATGTATAACGACTAGTGCATATTAGAATTTGTTATGTCCAGGGGGATTTAGAAATGAAGAATCCTTCCGCAGTTTTCACAGAGGATAATACTATTTTCTGCTTTCAGCTCGTTGAGGACCTGAGGTCGAATCCGCATGTGACACATCGAACAGAATTCTCCTGTGACCGCCGACAGCGATATCCCATTGTTCATGATTGAAATTTTATTGTAGAGTGCGATCAGGTCTGAAGGGATATTGGGAAGAAGGTTCTTTTTTTCCTTAATTAAATTTGCTTTGAGTTCTTCTTGTTCTGCTTTTTTTTTCAGCAGAGCTTCAATTTCTTTTGTGAATTTTTTCTTGGCTTCTTGGGCTTTTTGCGTAGCCGATTTGATCTCTTCTTCGATGTCATCGGCTTTCAGCATTTCACTTATAATTTCTTCCTCAAGACTGTCACCCTTTTTTTCTGTTTCTGCAATCTCATGAAGAAGCGATGTGTATTCTTTGTTGGTTCTGACATCACTGAGCTGTCTCTTATATTTTGATATGAGAGTTTTTGTATCCTGGACTTTGGCTTCTACATCTCGTCTTTTTTTTTGATTTGCTGTCAGCTTGTCGCTGGCATTCGTGACGATTTGAAAGCTGTTATTAATTTTTTTGTCGATACTTTTGAGTTTGGAAGGGACGGCGCTTAAAAAATGAGAGACTTCTATTAATTTTTCATCGATTTGTTGGAGTTTTGTCAGATTTTTAAATTCAATATCCACATTTTTTCCTCTATAATAAATGGGCCTACCAGGATTCGAACCTGGGACCAACCGGTTATGAGCCGGGGGCTCTACCGCTGAGCTATAGGCCCTCTACATCCTTATAACAAATCTGAAAAATCAAGTCAATGAAAGGGTCAAAAATGGGGTCGCGTCTTAACATTTAACATTCGATTTACAATTAGTTCGAATGTTAAATGTTAAGACGCGACCCCATCTTATTCAATTGTCGAGACGCGACCCCATTTGGTCGTTAGTAAAGGATTTGAGCTTGCGGCTTCGGCTGGGGTGTTTAAGTTTTCTCAAGGCTTTAGCTTCGATCTGACGGATTCTTTCTCGAGTTACCTTGAACTGTTGGCCGACCTCTTCCAGGGTATGTTCGTTTCCATCTCCCAATCCAAATCGCATCTTAAGGACTTTGGCCTCACGTTCCGTGAGTGTCTTTAATGCGCCATCGATCTGCTCTC
>CAZEWV010000536.1:0-2119 GCA_964516025.1 uncultured Eubacteriales bacterium | reverse complement strand
ATACAGAGATTAAAATAAACATCGACATTTTTTATGAATAGTTCAGGATAAATAAGGATTAATCATATCCCAATTTGGAAACTTTGTGGACAAATCGATTGAGGAGGGCTTAAATCCAAAAAGAGCTGTTTTGCCGGAAATGCACTAACGATTTTCGTTTTGTTTTTTCAAGACCAAATGTTCCATATCCCCAAAATTTTCATAGCCCGAGATAATAACCCGGTCTCCTGGTATAAGCCCTTCGAGAACCTCATAGACTTCGATGTTCTGCCGCCCCACCCTTATTCTCGTTTTTGTCGCCGTACTCCCGGATTCATCCAGAATGTAAATCCAGTTCCCTCCCGTTGTGGAGAAAAACCCTCCCTTAGGAAGGAGAATGGCTTCAGAGATATCGCCAAGCTCGAGCCGGATTTGGAAAGTCATTCCTCGAGTGATATTCGGAAGACCTTCACCGGCAAACGCCATATCGACTTCAAACCGGCCGTCCATGACCTCTGGATAAATTTTGTCAACAACAAGCTCGTATGTCTGATCTGCAAGAACAAAAGTCCCCTCTCTATTGAGTTCCAATCGGGGCAGATAGTGCTCATCGACTCCCAAGACAACTTTAAAACCTCTTAAAACATCAATTTGGCCAAAAGGATTTCCCGGGTTTATCTGTTCCCCGATTTCAGCCTGTAAAGATGTTAAATGGCCCGAAACGGGCGCCCGGACGGTTAAATTATCCTGTTTTTCTTGTACGACTTTCAAGTTGTCCTGCATACGTTGAAGGGACGCCTCTAGAGCATCAACTTGACCCTGCCTGAATTCCAGATCGTTTTTCTGGCTTTCCAAAGTCAGTTCCTTTCGTTTTTGAAGATATCGGTACAGGTCTTCGGCGATTTCGAATTCGTGCTTGGCGATTAGATCATCTTTGGCCAATTCTCTATACCGGTCAAACAAACGCCTCTGTGCCTGGAGCTGATAATCGATATTGGCCAGCTCCTGGACCAGCTCCAAACGGTACTGATCCATCGACAGTCGCGTGTTCCGCAGATTATTGCTCTGCTGGAACAGCTCGGCCTCTCTCCGCATGATATCAAGCAGCAGATTTGTGTTGGCCAACCTTAATATTTTTTCACCCTCTTGGATCATCGTGCCCGCTTCGACAAAGATCTCTTCTACCCGACCACCATCAGAAGCCGTTAAAAAATGGATGTCCTCGGGTTCGGCATTTCCCCTAACGGCAATGAATTCCTGGAAGGGGCCTTTAGTCACAGTAGCAATAGTGAGGCGCTCGGCATTGACATTGAGAGTGGATTTGCTGACTTTAAAGATTAAAAGATAGCCAACAAGCCCAACAAACGCTACAATCGACGCTAAAGTGAAAATCTTTTTCGGAGGCCATTTTTTCTTTTCGATTTTTCTGTCCATTCCCATGATGGATCTCCTTTTTAAATCCTTATTCCCTATTTTATAAACAAACAATATGCCAATTCAAATTCGCCCGGCCCTTGTCCTTTCCCTCCAATTATCTTAATAAATTCTCCATCCGGACCATATTTTTTAATAACACAATCCCTATAATCAAGGACATAAATATTCCCCTCACTATCAGAATCCACATTTACTGGATAGTTAAACATGTAGTTTTCATCCCCTTCAACAACACCGATCGACAAGTCTTCAAGAAATTCTATTTCTTTGTAGGCTTTCTCCGGTTCAACTTTGAAATTACGAACTACCTTTACTCCATCGATCATTGTGGTCTCAAAAGAGGGGATTTCAGATTTTTTATTACAGAATTGAAACAAAAATAAAAAAATTAGAGCAGAGACGACAATTCTTTTCATTTTTTACCCCCAAAATATTTCTCAGGATTTTTTTCTTTTTCCTGAGGCCGAAAGCTATGTATTTAAAAGCTCTGAGAAATGTATCCTGGGTTATATCTTTAGCATCTTCGACGTTGCCGGTAATACTGAAAGCCAAATCCTTAAATGCTCCCGTATCGCCATTTTGAGCATTTATTTTCAAGTCTAACTGTTCAAGTTCCATATCTCTTCCATGCTTCTCTTAATTCTTCTACTTTCCTGTCTCCCCAAGATTGAATTCCATCACCAAAATAATAAAGAATGGGGAT
>CAZEWV010000535.1:0-2127 GCA_964516025.1 uncultured Eubacteriales bacterium | reverse complement strand
TCCACAGCAGCTGGCTTCACTTATCACGGCCGGCATGAAACATAAAGGTTTTTCTCTTGTGGAAGTTTTAAGCCCGTGTGTGACTCACAACAAGATCGACACGTATCAGTGGTTCAAATCTCACATTGTTGACGTGGACAAAGATCCAAATTACGATCCGACAAATAAAAATAAAGCTTGGGAAATATTTTCAGGAGGAGACAAGCTGCCTGTGGGTTTGATTTATAAAGAAACTCGACCCTCTTTTGAAGAGCTGTCTCTTCCCGGTCGAAAACCACTGGCATTTCTGGATCTTGCACCAGAGGTTGGAAAGATCGAAAAAATCTTGGAAAAATTTGAATGATATACTACATTAAGTGTTTATCCTAACCTAAAGGAGGAAAGGACAATGAAAGAAAAAGTAGAAAAATCCCTGGAGAAGATTCGCCCCTCACTCCAAGCCGATGGCGGTGATGTGGAGCTCGTTGAAGTCAAAGACGGAACGGTCAAGGTCCGATTGACCGGAGCATGTGGTGGATGCCCTATGTCTCAGATGACGCTAAAAATGGGCATTGAGAGAGTTTTGAAAAAAGATATTCCTGAAATCAAGGAAGTCGTCTCAGTCTGAAGACATTGCGGAAAACTTATCTGGATCATATTGCGGCTACACCTCTTCATCCTGAGGTTCTGGAATCTATGCTTCCTTTTTTGAAGGAGAACCATGGGAATCCACAAAGCCTTCATTCATCAGGACAGGTTGCCCTTCAGGCCGTTGAAAGCGCAAGAGTGCGGGTGGCTGAATTGATTAATGCCCATGCGTCTGAGATCTTTTTTACGTCCAGCGGGTCAGAATCCAATAATTTTGCCATCAAGGGATTTGCTTTAGCTCAAAAAAACCGCGGGAACCATATTGCTGTTTCAGCTGTGGAGCATCAGTCCGTTCTTCGTTCAGTCAAATACCTTGAACACATGGAAATAAGATCCGCACAGATTCCAGTCGATAAATTTGGTTTAGTCAATCTTGAAGAATTGAAAACAATCCTCACTCCTGAAACCATCCTTGTCTCTGTAATGCTGGCCAACGGTGAAGTCGGGACCATTCAACCGATTAAAGAGATCGCAGATTTATGCGCGTCAAAGGGCATACTTTTTCATACAGACGCTGTTGCAGCGGCAGGGAGTATTCCTGTGGATGTTCAGGAATTGGGTGTGGATGCTCTCAGTCTTGCAGGAAACCAGTTTTATGGGCCCAAAGGGACGGCCGCCCTTTACGTTAAAAAAGGAAAAAAAATCCTTCCTTTTATTGATGGAGGAATCCAGGAAAGTGGACGAAGGGCCGGGACCGAAGATGTTGCAGGAATCGTTGGATTTGGACGTGCGGCAGAGCTTGCCGGAGAACACATGCGGAAAAGAGCAGATAAAGCCATTCCCCTAAGAGATGCACTTCTTCGCGGTCTGCCTGAGAAAGTGAAAAATGTTGTCGTTACCGGTCATCCGGAGAAGAGGCTCCCTTTCCATGCAAGTTTTTGCATCGAATTTGTTGAAGGAGAAGCTATGCTCCTCAATTTGGATATGAAAGGTATTGCTGCCGCCAGCGGTTCGGCGTGTACATCGAGGACCTTAAAAGCCTCGCATGTGCTTTTAGCGATGGGCCTCGACCATGCTCTCGCTCAGGGATCTCTTGTTTTTAGTTTTCTAGAAGAAAATACCATAGAAGATATCGAATATTTACTCGAGGTCTTTCCTCCAGTTATTGATAGGTTGAGACAGATGTCTCCAATCTATCCTGGAAATCTATAGGAGAAATAATCATGTTATATTCTGATAAAGTTATGGATCATTTCCAAAATCCCCGCAATGTTGGCGCTATTTTGGATGCCGATGGAGTGGGAAAAGTTGGAAATCCGGTATGCGGCGACATGATGGAATTCCACATTAAAGTTAAAGATAACCGGATCGAGGATGTCAAATTTAAAACATTTGGTTGTGGAGCCGCCATAGCCGTGTCCAGCATCGTGAGTGAAATGGCTATGGGAAAAACCTTGGACGAGGCGATGAAAATTACCAATAGGCAGGTGGCCGAGGAGTTAGGAGGACTGCCTAAAAACAAGCTTCACTGTTCAAACTTAGGAGCGGATGCCCTCCATG
>CAZEWV010000534.1:0-2129 GCA_964516025.1 uncultured Eubacteriales bacterium | reverse complement strand
GACCAGAATGAACATCAAGGCGAATCAATGTTTGGTTTTCTAAAATCGGTGAGTCTTCCCAACATCAGAGAATTCCCCCTGGAGACTTACTCAATCAACTTTTCCTTGGACAAATTGGCCCTAGGTGTCGATAACATTCGTTACGATGTTCACCTGAGCCCCAGTTTCTGCACGGCCAGCAAAAAAGTTATAACCCAACTGTTTGCCAGATATTCCCAGGTTGGAGAAATGCCGGGAATGGGGAGTTCCGAAAAGTGGAATAAGGAAAGAGATGAGTTTAAACTTCTTTGCCGCCATATCATGGTTGAGGCTGTTAACCAGGCGAAGCTAAAGGCTGAGATTGAGATCGATTTTCTGGCTCAAACTGCAGTAATCAAGTGGTTGATAGAAGAAGTTCAAAACCAATATGAAACGATGGTGGAAAGTCTTAAAAATAGCATAAGAAAGTGCGAGCTGTCATACCAGCAGGATCTTCGCGAGATCATAGGACTTAAAGAAGAGCTTTTTAGTGTCCAAAAAAGAAAAAAATCGATTTTGCTCATTGTGGGTAAGGAGCTGTTTCGCTATTTCATTGATGTGCAATTTAGGGATTTGAAGGAAATGCGCGAGGCGAATTTCGGGGCCCAGGCCGTCCTTCCTAAGGATCTATTTTCCAATCCGTTATTCCATTTAGAAAATCTCAATGATGATCTATTTATGACCGAGGAATATGTTTTGCTTGGCCATCGTTTCGAAGATCTGAATGCATACAATTCATTAATATTGTTAATAAAAGCACTCCTCGGTGAGATTGGCACAATCCATCGTTCGGAACAGGACCTCTCGGGAGAACCGGTGTCCATTCCATACGAAAAAGAGAAAACCTTGGAAAAGGAACAGAAGGACAACTTTGACCGGGAGATAGATGGTTGGACAAAAGAAGCGAGTAACGTGGATATTTTGTTTAACTATTTTCAATCGAAGGATCGATACAAAAGATTGAAAAGACAAAAAAGAGCCAAACAGGATCTGTTCCACCTCAAGAAACAGGTCGAAGATCAAAGGCAACTGTTGAATTTTTTCTATGAGAGGTTTCAAAAAAGAGGAACCCTAAAGAACATTGTCGCTTTTTATGAAATGCTGCCTATTTATCAAAATTATTGTCCGCCCTTTTCCCCACATCAGATCTTACACTTTCTGATCGCACGAAAAGAAAGAAGACAGATAATTAGCCGAATCAGACGATTGAAGGAATTCTACGGGAAGTCTTTTTCTCTGGCACCCCTTCGGAAGAGTGTCAAAAGGATTAAAAAAATCAGGAAAAAGAAAAAAGAGGAATATCTGATCCAATATCTCAAAGACTTTTGTCGATATCACAAGGATCTTGGAAATTTTAATATGCTCAATGAAGGTATGGAAAGCGTGAATCTCTTATCAGAAGAAAAAATAATTAATCTCTCCCGGGCGAATCGCGTTTTGTATGAGTTTCTATTACCCCACGAACAAGTGCCGGAAGAAAAGCAGATCATAAATCATGTGATTATTAAAGCGGATGTCAGGGGTTCCACCGATCTGACCCACCAAATGGAGAAAAAAGGATTGACTCCTGCTTCGTATTTTAGCCTTAACTTTTTTGAACCCATTACGAACATACTATACGAATACGGTGCCAACAAGGTGTTTATTGAAGGGGACGCGGTTATCCTCTCGATCTTTGAGCATAAGGATACGCCCGACCAGTGGTACAGCGTTGCTCGCGCCTGCGGCCTTGCGATCCAAATGCTCTTTATCGTGAAGCGTTACAATATAAAAAATCAAAAATCCCAGCTTCCGAAACTCGAATTGGGAATTGGCATAACCTATTTGAATAATGCACCCACCTTTCTTTTTGATGAAGACAACCGGATTATGCTTTCACCGGCCATCAATTTGGCAGACCGGCTGGCCGGATGCGCCATGTCGGCTCGAAAACTCCTTGCAGATGCTAATAAGCCATTCAATTTGTATGTGTTTCAGACAGCCTCAGACAAAGATGTTGCCGCTACAATTGACGACTTGTCTCTTCGGTACAACCTCGATGGCATTGAGCTAAGTGCAGCCGGTTTTGAAAAATTGTCACAGGAAATTGAGTTAAAGGCCATGACGTGTTC
>CAZEWV010000533.1:0-2135 GCA_964516025.1 uncultured Eubacteriales bacterium | reverse complement strand
ATCACTTTTGGAAAGAATATTCTGGGCATTGAAGTAAATTCCTATTCTGTTCAAAGCACTGGATGGAGATTGGCAAGGTGACGGATGGGGGATCGGATGGCCGGATCAAGATCAACAATGGCAAATAAGAAAATCCATCCATCCAATATGGGAGGATGAGAGTCATTTCAGGCAGATTCCCAAGAATAAACATTTTTTGGTCCACGCTCGAAGTGCTTCATTCCCCGCGCACAAAAATGACCTGAGCTTCAATATGCCCTTTAAAAGAGGCCGGTTTGCTTTCCTTTTTAATGGACTGATCAAAGGCGTCTCTCTCCCCTACCCAACTCCGGGGAAAATTGGTTTACAAAAGATATGGAGTCTTTTAAACGAATTTATCAAACAGTCAACACCTGGGGAAGCGCTCCTCGAACTTCAAGAATTACTATCCAAACATTCTCGGTCTATTCAGGCTATGAATATCGGGTTAAGCGATGGAATGACAATGTATGCATTCTGCCGCTATGAAAGATTCCCTGAGTATTATAATCTACAATCCCATGAATCGAGTACGTTAAAGATGATCTGCTCTGAGCCCCTCTGTGGGTATAATTTTAAACCCACCACTCCCGGCCAAACCGTGATTCTTTAACTGTCTCTTTACTTGGGAACCTCCTTGACTGCTCCTGAATACCGTTAACAGAAGGCCGCGGATGGGCACATTGAAGGGGCAGGCGCGCTGGCAGTGGCCGGAACAGGATTCACATGAACCGGCGTTCGGTCCTGAAACCGGAAATATAACAATTTACTTTAAAGAACTTGACAGAAAACAAAATAAATGCATTATTAGATGATCATGAATAAAAAAGCAGCTATTGCGTTTGAGGAGGACCTCTCTTCACACTTCTTTTATTTTGGGCGCTAGCCGCCCATGTATATTCCTATCTAACCAAAATTCTTCATATCAATTACAACTGAGATTTTTTCTATCCTCAATTGTAAAAAAAAAACGAACAATCATTCAAGTTGGCAATGTCAAATTTAGAGAAGATTTTGTGGCGGAGCGCTTCAGGCGTTTTTAGACAATTTGAATTAAAAAGTCCATGAATAGCGAGGTAAAGGAAATGGGGGGGCCATCGGAATGGGGAGTTCTTTTTTGGGCTTACTTGTGGCCATATTTATTATCTATGCCGCTCTAAAAATGAAAGATCTCAAACAGTGGAATTTAGCGGTAGTGGCCTCTGTTCTGGCAATGATTCCCTGCATCAGTCCCTGCTGCATTATAGGCCTGCCCATAGGAATCTGGTCGCTTGTTGTTCTTATGAGACCGGATGTCAAATCCGCTTTTAAATAATGCCCATATTATCCCGGATCAAGCCCGAACTTGCGCCCTCTCTTGTTATCCTTGTGGCTTGTTCCTGTATTCTTTTGGGGGCATTTGTTCTTGCTCCCTCTGCATCCGGCGGTAGTTTTATCAAGGTCGGACGGATCACGCTGCCCGAGACATGTATCTTTAAAAATCTTACCGGTCTCCCCTGCCCCGGATGTGGAGTGACACGCTCCGTTACCTCAGCGGTTCGTGGAGATTTTTCCGGAAGTTTTTTGCACCACAGACTGGGATTGCTGACGGTGATCTATATTTTGTCTCAGTTTCTTGTGAATCTTGGTGTGGTTTTTATCTCCGGACTCCGGGACCGGCTTCAACACGTCGGAAGATTTCTTAACAAAGGGGTTATCGTTCTCGGGGTATTGTTCTTTATCAACTGGATTTTTACTCTTAAAGAATTAGGGCCAGGCTTTTAAAACATGAATAACTTTCAACAGAATAAAATTAATATCGAGAAAGTTTTTCATGTATTTGAAAGCCTGGCCCTAATTCTTCCTATTTGAGGAGGTCATTATGAAAAGAAAAAAAATGCAATTTGGCGTTTTTATCATTCTGGTTGTATATTCATTTATCACTTCATCCTGTTCCCCATCAAAATATCAGGACGGCCTCTATGCTGAACTGAACATGGAGAAAGGCCAGATAGTTCTCCAATTGGAGTTTGAAAAAACTCCGATGACAGTGGCAAATTTTGTGGGATTGGCAGAGGGCACAATAGACAATTCGGCTCTACCTGCAGGCACTCCCTATTTTGATGGCACCGCATTTC
>CAZEWV010000532.1:0-2145 GCA_964516025.1 uncultured Eubacteriales bacterium | reverse complement strand
TCAAGCAACAGACCAAATGAATCAGCAGTTTAACTCGGCTAAAGACGCATACTTCGCCGACGATTTTGAAGGTGCAAAAGCCACGCTTGAAAACCTCGTGTCATCAATCAGTCAACTGGAAGGTATGGATTCTTTTAAGGGAGAGGTTTATCTCCTCATGGGAGCGGCCTATGAAAAGCTAGAGTTCAACAACCTGGCTATCAAATATTTTTGCTTAGCCAAAGATATTCTTGGAGAAGGAAAATCCATTGAGGGATTGGACCTCAACTCGCTGACACTTTACTGGACCCAATGCCAGACAGCCGGTGGTGTCGCCATCAGCGTTCTGATCATCCAGTATGAAGATGGATACAGGGCCTACCTCGCCGGAGATTACGAAGGTTCAAAAGTCGTCCTCGAAAGGCTCGTCTCGGTTGTTGACACCCTGGAGGGATTCGAATCTTTAAAAGGAGAAACATATCTGGTCCTCGGTGCAGCTTACGAAGCCCTCAAATATAAAGAGCTTGCTATTAAATATTACTGCAGGGCCAAGGCGATCCTCGGAGTCAATGTGACCGTCGACGGCATCCGGCTCAGCAAGCTGAGATGGTACAAGGCCAAATGCCCGACTGGAGCCGCAGCAGCCAGAGTTGTAGTCCGCGAAAGACGGGGAGGAGGGGGCTTCATCGGTTTTATTCTTGGGCTCGCCATTCTCGGTGGTATCATCTGGTACCTGTTCATCAATGAAAATTCTCCCCTCAAAAAGAAAGACGGAGGAGGAGTCGATCAAACGGCATACAGCAGTGCTTGTTTCTCCACCAGCTGGCATTGGAAAATAAGTTCGAATTGGACGGGTGATATTGGTACAGTGACATTCACTCCAAATACCCCTCCTCGCCCTAACGAAAATAACGGCTGGGAAGATGAAGTCACCTATACTCTCTCCATAAGCGGAGGAGGAACACTAAACTCATGTACTGTCTTATTGGAGAAAGTGGACATTGGTGGTGGAGATGGAGTACAGAGAAACGATATTATCACTATTAACGATACCGTAAAACTCAATGTAAACAATACATTTAATGAGGACTGTGGTGCTCCTGGGATGAAAACATACAACGATGTATATACATTCACAACTTCCTCCAAGGGAGATCACACAATCAAATGCAACCATGATGTAAATCTTCCAACCAATGTTAACGCACTGATAGGTTCCAGCATTTCCGTTGTAAAGAAATAATTTTTAGAGAGAAGAGCAAGAGAACAAAATAGGCAACACAAAAAAGGCCCGGTGGAAACACCGGGCCTTTTTCTTTTTTAAAGGAAAGGATTATTCTTCACTCTAAACATATAGCCTGGATCGATGGAGGGATCGTTATCTCCATATTGTTTCATAAGCTTAATTTTCTTTTGGAGTAATTCCGGAAAATTTTCACCATAGATAAACGGTGTTTCTTTTTCGCCGGAGACAATCATCCACTCGACTGGAGAGTTTTTCCAAAGAGCTATAAGATCCCGGCTGTTTTGAATTTCGTTGTCCATCATTTTTTCGAGAATGTTCCGGTATTGAGTTTTAAGTTTTGGATTTGACGTCTCCAAATACCGGCGGACAGCATAAATCCAGGTGGCTGTATTCCGTAAAGTCAGAAAGAGGCAGCGCAGCGCACGGCACCGGTCGAGCTGATCCCTAAAAACTGGGATCGCCCTCTTTTTTTCTGTTTTTTCCGCCTTCTTAAGGTTTTGTTCGAAAATCCGGAGAGCGGAATCCAGAGGACCCCAGACATTATTTTCGATAAGATTTTCGGCTTTTGCGGCATACTCTGGTGAAAGCAGCTCAAAAAGTACATCTTGAGAAAGGTCGATCCTGTTGGGATTATGCATGGACGTACACATATAATTCTCATAGTAGGCACGATCCTCCTCAGGAATAACATCGATATCGGGAACGAGCGGTCGGACAAACAGCCTCTGCCAGACAACTCCATAAGATGTGTAGATAGAGAGCGGAACAAAACTCCGAACAGACAGATCGACGGATTTCCATCCCTGTTTCAGAGCTTCTGCGAACTCCGGGCCCGCGTAATGCTCTGCAATTTTTTTAATTGTGGCGTCGATATTTAGGTCTGAGTCAAATTGAAATCTTCTGAAAACTTCAAAATTGAC
>CAZEWV010000531.1:0-2153 GCA_964516025.1 uncultured Eubacteriales bacterium | reverse complement strand
GGGGTGATGCAAAGTCAGGGAGAGTGAGGTGGCACTCTGTTCTTGATCAGGAGCGACAATGAATATTTGTCCTAGGTCGCCTAGACGGCTGAAGAGCGCTTCAATTCCTTCCGAGTAGAATCCATCATCATTAGTCAAAAGGAGGATGGGGGCTTTACTATCGGTGCTTTTCATACTGTCTTTTTCTTAAATCAAGTGCGGATCATAATGAGGAGCATCTTAAATTTCTCTATGGCTTTGATGGAATGGGGTTTGTCGGCCGGCATGATGAGCATTTCACCCTCTAGAACCTTCATGGGAGTTCCGTCGATAGTGGCTTCCAACTCTCCATCCAAACAGAGGATCGTTGCGTCAAAAGGAGCCGTATGCTCACTGAGACCCTGGTCTTTGTCAAAGGCGAACACGGTGACGGTGCCTGTTTTTTTGCGGAGTATTTCACGGCTTACGACCGATCCGTCCTGATAACTGATCGTCTCATTGAGTTTGAACGGCGATGCGACTAAGTTCTCCATGGCTCTTATCTCCCTTTTTTTGATAAAAAAATGGTCGGGACGGGCGGATTTGAACCGCCGACCCCACGCACCCCAAGCGTGTGCGCTACCAGGCTGCGCCACGTCCCGACTGAAAGATAGCCATTATACAGTATGAGGGTTCAAACAGGCAAGCGATCCGAAAATCTGTCTATTGACCTCTTTCGTCATGAATTGATAAAGATTGAGAGGATCAGTCCATGTTGAGAAAAGTGGCAATTTCTTTGAGCTGTTCGCGGACCTGAAAGAGGACTTTTTTCAAACGATCGGGATGGACGGAGACAGGAGTTTTCAGGCTGAACTCTTCTTCAATCCGCCTCTTAGCACCCGCTAAAGTGAGCCCTTGATTTTCCAGGAGCTCTTTCAGCCGGATGATGATTTCGAGGTCCTTTTTACGAAATATTCTTTCTCCGGACGCCGTTACACCGGCATGGACAAAATAAAACTCTTTTTCCCAAGATTCGATTGTACGAGGGGAGACTTTGGCTATGCGGCTGATTTCCTCCAGGCGGTAAACAAGTTTTTCCGATCCCAGTGCTACCTCTTTTTTCTTCTCTTTTATCAAATTTTCCTCGTTAAATCCTGGGAAATTAATCCTCAAGTTAGCATGGATATAGTTAGAGGTCAAGGTCCGTGAAGATTCCTCATGGAAGTTTGAATCACTTTTCGTATGTCATCTCCTAATTTGATATAATGAACGACATGACTCCTAAGTCTGAAAAAGAGGAAAAGCAAGATTTTACTCCACTGGCAGAAAGGATGCGCCCTCAGTCTCTGGAATGTTTTTTCGGGCAGGACCATCTGATTGGCCAAGGAAAAATCCTAACTCAGCTTATTGAAGCAGACCGGTTGATCTCTCTGATTTTTTGGGGTCCTCCGGGATCGGGGAAAACCACACTGGGACATATTCTCACCCGGCAATTTCAGTTTCCGTGTGTGTTTTTTAGTGCGGTTCTCTCTAGTATTAAAGAAGTTAAAGAAGTGATGGTTGAGGCTGACAGTCACAAAAAACTCTACGGTCAGCCGACAATTATTTTTATCGACGAAATACACAGGTTTAACAAAGCTCAACAAGGGGCATTCCTGCCCTATGTGGAAAAAGGAGTTATTATCCTTTTTGGATCCACTACCGAGAATCCATCCTTTGAAGTTATTGCCCCACTTCTTTCCCGCATGCGTGTTCTACTACTCAATCCACTTTCTGAAGACGCCCTCGTCCGTATTATCCGTGAGGCTTTAAAAGACAAGACAAGGGGACTTGGAAAACGCAGCCTTAAACTCGACAGCCTTGCCCTCAAGATGCTCATCGACTATGCCAACGGCGATGCCCGTCGCGCACTCAATACATTAGAGATATCTGCGGAAGTTGCAAAAAAAGACAGCATCAACAAAAACGATGTCAAAGAGGCCCTCCAAAAAAGAATTCTCCTGTATGATAAGAAAGGAGAGGAACACTTCAATCTTATATCCGCTCTGCACAAAAGCCTGAGAAACAGTGATGGAGATGCTGCATTATACTGGTTGGCCAGAATGATAACCGCGGGTGAGGATCCCCTTTATATAGCCAGACGACTCGTGCGTTTTGCGTCGGAAGATATCGGGCTTGCCGATCCTCAAGCGTTG
>CAZEWV010000530.1:0-2155 GCA_964516025.1 uncultured Eubacteriales bacterium | reverse complement strand
TCACCTGTTTCTTTTTTTCTGCGCAGAAAGAGATGCGTTTCTTAGCGAGCCAGAAACCCTTTTATTAGGGCCATCTGGAGCATGTTTCATCACGCCTTTTAACTTGTCAACAATGTTTTCGAATTGACTATTATCGGCAAATTCAATAATAATCCTTCCCTTCCCGTTTTTCTCCACAATAGAAACCTTTGTTCCCACAATCCTTCTTAGTCCATCTTCCATGTCCAAAATATATGGTGATTTAGCTGTATGTGGTGCCTGTTGGCCGCCAGAAGGATCTTTTGTAGAAGGCAAAGAGCCTTTTTTGCCAGAAACAATTAGTTCTACATCACGGACTGAGAGGTCGTCGGCTGCGATCCTCTCGCCCAGTGCTATCTGTTTCCTTTGATCTTTAAGAGATAAAAGGGAGCGGGCGTGTCCCATTGAAATTGTTCCACGTGAAACAAGGCCCCGTACTTCTTCTGGTAAATCAAGCAGACGAATTGTGTTTGCGATAGTGGATCTATCCTGCCCGACCTTTGTTGCTATCTGTTCTTGTGTCAGGCCAAAATTAGTTTTTAATTCAGAAAAAGCTGTGGCTTTTTCCATGGGGTTCAGGTCTTCCCTCTGAATATTTTCTACCAATGCCAGCTCAATGGTCTTAAGGCTATCGGCCGTTTTTACAATTGCGGGGATTTCTTTCAGCCCTAATTGTGTCGACGCTCTCCAGCGCCGTTCTCCTGCTATTATTTTATATCCTTTACTTGTAGGACGAACTATGATTGGTTGTAGTATACCGTGTTCTTGTATAGAGCTTATTAATGTCTCCATTTGGGATTGAACAAACTGTTTGCGGGGCTGTGCTTCATTTGGTTGGATATCTGCCGGATTGATCCGTATGATTTTCTCGCTTGCTTCGATGCCAATAGCATCACCCAGTAAAGATTCCAGACCACGCCCAAGGGTTTCTTTATTTGCCATTTTTGTCTCTTTTATTGGGGTTCATGTTTAAAAGATTTTGTTTATATACGTGAAGGTACTTAGTAGCAGATTATGTTATGAAGTTCAAGGGAAATATTGAAAGATTGACAAAAAGCAGGGGTGGATCGTAAAGTACTTGCCGTATGAGTATGAAATTTTTTTTCTTGATATCTGGAGAGAGGTTTGTATGTTTTGTTGTGTAGACGGGATGACAATAAGGTTTCCGCTACCGTTTTAATCTGAGTTTGTCCAGAGGTCACTATTTTAAGAGTGAGCGATTTTGTTTTCTACATTCTAGTAGCCGTCCGCCTGGGCGGACGTTGTCCATCACTTGATGGATATATGTAAGTTACGCAACCTCAAGGTTGCGACTACAAAATCGCTCAATTTAGGTTTAATTTTGTATTCTATTTTGATTAAGGCTTAGTAATAATGAATCTTCTTGTTCCGTTAGCTTTTAGCAGCCTCAGAGAAATTGTCAGGCAGCCTTTCTACTATATTATTCTTTTTTCTGGCTGTTTTATAATTTTAATGTCCTTTGCATTTACTTTTTTCGCGTTTGGAGAAGAGGCAAGGATGATACGGGATATGGCGATTTCAACTATAACAGTTGGCGGCCTTCTGACCGGATGCCTGGCTTCTTCTATCTTGATTGCTGGTGAATTTGAAAGACAGACGGCGTTGGCGGTACTATGCAAACCCGTATCAAGGGCACATTTCATTTTAGGAAAATATCTGGGAATTTTAGCAGCAACTTGTCTGTTGGTTTTTTCTCAAGGCCTTGTGTTGGAAGTGGCGCTAATAATGAGAAATTATAGCACGATTCAGAATGATGCAACAAATTTTTCAGGTCTGATCGATTTCGTTTGTATTCTGGGAATCTGTTTTTCTTTATTGCAAATATTAATCCTGACTGCAATTTCTCTCGTTTTGGTTAAGACTTGGTGGAGAACCCGAGCTTATGCGACCAGATCCGGGGGCTCGGCGCCATCTTCCTCAAGTTCCTCGGCTGCTTCCTCTTCGAGTTCCTCGGCTGCTTCCTCTTCGAGTTCCTCAGCTGCTTCCTCTTCGAGTTCCTCGACCGCTTCTTCCTCGAGTTCCTCAGCTGCTTCCTCTTCGAGTTCCTCGACCGCTTCTTCCTCGAGTTCCTCAGCTGCTTCCTCTTCGAGTTCCTCGACCGCTTCTTCCTCGAGTT
>CAZEWV010000529.1:0-2160 GCA_964516025.1 uncultured Eubacteriales bacterium | reverse complement strand
ATTGGGCGTTGACCGAAGCCCTGTTTCTGACAAAATTCTGCCGGTCGCTCAAGCTAATACATCGCCGTGACAAATTCCGGGGGGAAAAGATCCTTCAGGAGCGTATCTTTGAAAACAAAAAGATCACGGTCGTCTGGGACTCGATTGTAACCCGTATTTCAGGTTCGGCCACACTTGAATCTTTAACCCTTCAGAATGTCAAAACACAGGAGACTTCTGAAATAAAGGTGCAAGGCTTTTTTATCTCTGTCGGCCTCGATCCCAACTCGAAATTTGTAGAAGGGCTGCTCGAGCTCAATGAGTGGCAGGAAATCATAGTTCAGAAAAACATGGCGACCTCGCAGCCGGGGATATTTGCAGCCGGGGATGTGTGCGATGCCTGTCCCGAGCAGATGGCCACCGCTGTCGGCACGGCAGTCGCCGCCGCCATCGGCATCGAAGACCTCCTCCGCAAGTATTAAGAATTGGATTAAGAATTGGGGCCTGGCTTTGATTATGTGAATTATTTTTCATAAATAATTCACATAATCAAAGCCAGGCCCCAATTCTTATTTAGATTTTAGCTTTTTTAACTCTTTGATGAGCTCGGGGATTTTTTTGACATTGGCCCACATCCTCCAGAAATCCCTGATCTTCATATGAGGACTGCCCGCAACCGTAGTTCCCGCCGGCACATCACTGATTACGCCGGCCTGGCTCACGATTTTCGCGTTATCTCCGACATGGATGTGATCGGGAATCCCTGCCTGCCCCGCGATGATAACGTTTTTTCCTATCCGTGAGCTTCCCGCAATCCCAACCTGACCGAGGATGATGGTGTTTTCGCCGACTTCAACACTATGGGCGATATGGACGAGGTTGTCGATCTTGGTCCCCCTGCGGATAATAGTTTTGTCCATGGCGGCTCTATCGATAGCCGTATTGGCCCCCACTTCCACATCGTCTTCGATGAAAACTGTGCCCATCTGAGGAATTTTGACATGAGTGCCGTCCCCTTTCTGGGCATAACCAAATCCATCCGCTCCGATAACCGTCCCATTATGCAGGATGATCCTGTTTCCAAGAGTGCAGCCCTCGCGCACCGTCACCTGTGAGTGCAGGATGCAGCCCGTTCCGATTTTAACGAAAGGATAGATATCGACATGAGGGAATATGACAGTCCCGTCTCCGATCTCCACATCCTCACCCACCACAGAGTATGCCCCGACCGCCACATCCTTCCCGAGCACAGCGGACTCGGCCACGACCGCTTTCGAGTGAACCCCGGACTCAGGAAGATAGGGCTGAAAGAAAATATTTATAGCCTTTAAAAATGTCAGATTGGGTGTTTTGGAGCGCAAATAAGGGATTTTCCCCGGCTTTTCTTCCAGAGAGACAATGGCCGCCGATGCTTCTGCCTGCTCAAACAAAGGCCTGAATTTGGAGTGGGCCAGAAAGACGAGATCGCCCTCCCCTGCCGATTCCAGGCTTGCGACACCCCGAATGATCTTTTCCCCGTCCCCTTCAAAGGGACATCCCAACCTCCGGGCCAGTTCGGCCACAGTCAGACACAAGGGATTTTCAGATTTTTTGCTCATGTAACCTCTCGTTTAAAATGGTTGCCAGCTCGGCCCCCAAGAGCAGGAGAATGAGTGAAAAGGTGATCCACAGTAGAAAGAAGATGATGGATGTCAATGTTCCCTTAATCAACTGATCGAACACAACCCCGATGACCGAAAAATGGGCTACATAATAGGCAAAAACCCTTTTAAAAATTTCCCAGAGTAGTGCCGTGATGGCCGCGGCTAAAAGAGCTGCCTTGGTATAGACCTTTATCTCTGGGATAAACTTGTAGATAACAAAGATCACAAGAAATGTCAGCGTGAAGGGGATCAAGTACTGGAGAAAAAAGTTGTTCGTCAACGAGACAAACTCCGGATTGATGTGATCGGCCACAAAGGCGCTGCTTCTTATCGACCGGTGGATGGCCGTCCAGATAGCGGTGATGGACAGCGAAATCAGCATGATCACACCAATGATAAACATCAAGATGTACTCCATCAGCCGGTTGTAAAAAAAGGATTTCTGGTATTGGGCCTTAAAGATGAAATTGACAGAGTTGATCAGCCGTGAAAACAAAAAGCTTGCCGCGACAAAGGAGCCGATAATCCCGAAGAGTCC
>CAZEWV010000528.1:0-2160 GCA_964516025.1 uncultured Eubacteriales bacterium | reverse complement strand
GATTCCTCTATCCAGATCGTGCCGAAGGTTGTGGACAGGAACACAGATGGTTTGTCTGTTTCTTCTAAAAACGCTTTAACAATGGATAGGCCGTTGTCTTTTTGATAATCAATTTCCGCATCCAGCTTCCATTGGATGTCTCCCTGTTCCGCCTGGGCTTCGAGGGGATATCTTTCATTCTCCGGCCAGAAGAATTTGATGTCCACGTGACTGCCTTTGACCTCCAGAGGAAAAGTGAGAGGAGAAGGGGAGAGATGAAGCTCTCCATGGGCGAGGGAAATCGATGTTTTCCCTGAGAAATTATCGAATTCGATGTCTTGGTATGTCGAGCTGAGTGTGATTTGGTCCCCGTGGACGTTATTTCCGGAAATGCCAAGGTTCTTTCCATCGACAATAACATTTCCATTGATGTTTTTGAGCCTCACTTTGTCATATCGATTGGAGATATCGATATTTCCGTTTGCGCCGTCTATATCTATGCGGGAATGGTTGGCGACGATTTTAACAGGCCCCACGTCGGTCAATTCAATCTTTTCATAGGAGTTTTCGATGTCCAATGCCCCGGAGATGTCCCAACCATATATCTTGCTGTACGGCGTGCGGATTAAAACATCATTAGTGATATCTTCCATAGTGAGACTTCCATGACTGTTTTTGATTTCGGTTGTCCCTTGGATATTGCTGATTGTCACATTCGAATGCGAGGCATCAATTTTGCAGCTGGATTCGACTTGCTCTATTTCGATATCGTCATGACTGTTAGACACGACAAGAGTTCCTCTGATATCTGAGGAAAAAACTTCCCCATAACGGTTGGTGATATCGGCGTGTCCAACTCTTTCCGTCCTGACCATTCCATAGGAGTTGAAAACGGTTACTTTCATTCCTTCAGGAACACGGATGACAAAATTAGTCTCTATTCTTTTTCTTTGGAATTCCTGGCGATTCGTTGAGATCTTTAGAGCCTGTCCCTCTAATTCGGTGAACATTTTTAATTGCTCTGCAATCTCTTGGGCCTCTGCTTCATCTTTTCTCCAGATTCTCTTTTCAAACGAGATGGTGATGTTTTCTTCATCCGATCCGAAAATCTCAATAGAGCCATGGGAATTTCTGATGCGAAGTTCTCCTGGGAGAGGGGATTCAATCTCTGCGGTCTCTTCGAAAACAAACTTTTCATATCCAAATAGTAGGCTGTCTCCCAATCCCAGATCAAGGTCGAAATCTCCCTTGTAGACTTGGGTGAACAACACCCCGGCCAGGATGAAAAAAATCAGCAGGACAATTTCTTTGGCTTTCATTTTTAGTCTTGAGTTTTATCGGGGGACTGGGTTTCCTGATTGCGGTCCTTGAGACCGTTATAGAGTTTCAGGGCTCCCCATGCGATGATCAGAACGGGCCATAGACGAGCGATCGTCCACCAGATATCGAAGGTGTTTTGAAGCAGAAAGAGTGCACCGACGATAATGAGTATGATCCCCCATACGAGCGGATCTTTACGTTTGGGTCTTGCCATTTTATCCTCCTAGGCTATTCCTCTTTGTTTTTTGTCATGTAATCCATGACGAGCTTGATACCGATGACGATGACTACAAGGGGCCACAAATCGAAGAGGGTCCCGTAGTTGATGATATCGAAGTTGGACAGAAGCAGAATTCCTCCAACGGCCATAAGAACGATTCCCCAGAAAATTGACCCGGATTTTACGAGTTCAGGGAATTCGTCGACGGTCTCTTCGACATAGTTACCATCGAGAGTTCTGCGGTTGATTGTTTTGGCTGTCATGACGGCATCAATGAGCTGGTAAAACCAGAATCCGGCCAGAAGCAGTGCCGAAAAAGGCTGACCTTCGTCCGTTGTTTGCAGCGTAACCAGGCCGGCAAAGATAACCATAAACATCACGCCTTTCATGACCTGCCGGTTGTAAAGGGTGCCGAGTCCGGGAAATATACATGACAGGAGACCTGCCAAGAATCCTGATTTCGGGGGTCTTTTGAGAATAATTTTCTCTTCCATTTCTTCCTCCATATTTATATGAATTTAGTCCTCTTTTCCTTTGAAAATATTGCTGTTTTTTAAAGAATCGAGGAGAGTATCCGATTGATCGAATAGAGAGACGGCGAAAGATTCCGCTTGAGTATACAGCTGTCCGATTTTGCTGTA
>CAZEWV010000527.1:0-2160 GCA_964516025.1 uncultured Eubacteriales bacterium | reverse complement strand
TAATCCACATTGAAGATATTTTCGAGCCGGAGAAAGATTTGTGTTGAGGAGAGGATATCATAGGAGATCGTGCTGTTGACAAGAGTATAGGACGGCATGGTGACCCTTTCCGAAGTAAATGCTGTAAATTCCATATCATCCCGCCCTCCGAGGGACAGAAGAGAAAACTCGATGTTCCCTTTAGTCAAAAAGCTGAAATTTATTCTGCCTTGAAAATGACTGAAGGGGCGTCGCAAAAGAGGTTCTCCTGAGTCTTTGTCTTTGTGATTGGCCGTCGTGTAGCTGGTATGAAAAGAGAGATTCTTAGTTATCTGTCCTTTGAAGCCGAACTCAAATCCCTTGGATTCGGCTTCGGCAATATTGATATACCCGTCGATGAAATCAAAATCAATGAGGTTGATGGTGGTGTGCGAAAAATACTGGACACTGAATAATACTTTTTCGTTGAAGAAGGACTGTTCAATACCGATGTCCCAACCCGTAGATTTTTCCGGTTCTAAGGATTCATTCCCGATGGGTCCCCAAAATGTTCCAGGTGCAAAGAGCTGGTAAAGGGATGGGGATTTGAATCCGGTCCCAATCGTGCCTTTGATCTTCGTCCCTGTGTTTTCAATCAAATAGGCAGGGGCTAGACGAAACGTCAGAGATGATCCATACTGGCTGTGAATGTCGAGGCGCGTACCAAGAGTGGCATAAAATTGTCCACCGAGGCGGAGCTGATCTTGTACATAGAAGCCTGTGGTGCTGGCCTTCTGGTGAGGAAACAAACTATGGAAAGGACCCCACAGTCCGTCGGATGAGTACTCGGATTCCCCATGCTCTTCCTGAAAATCGACACCAAAAGTTATGGTATTTTTTTCGTTGAGATAGAGGTTATTCTGCCAATCGAACTTGAAAAAACGGCTGGAATAGAATGACTGATCGCTGTCAAAAGGGTGAAGTTCATCCGTGGGATTTTCATACGATCGATCATAATCTACGACAGACAGGTTTAACTTTTGCTCCCAGTGGTTATTCCAGAGAAACCACCTGGCTTGCCCCTTCAGGAAGAGAGAATTGTAGGTCTGCAGATTGTTTGGGTCATCTCCATAGGCACCGCCAAAATTGTCGATGTTGATTTCCGTCTCGATCCTCCGGACTACGAAATCAAACTCCAGATTATCGCTAAGATGGAATCCAAGACGGCCGGAAAATGTCAAATTCTGATAACCATCTTTTTCCGAGTTGCCTTCGTAGGCATCGTTGGCGGCTGAAAAGCCCGCACTATGGAGGAAGGATGTACCAAAAGAATAATAGATTTTTTCTGAGCTTCCACTCAGTGTTGTACTTCCGGAGAAAGAGCCATATGATCCCCCTTGGGAAGAAAAATTTATTGTTGGATTGCCTTCACCCTTTCTGGTGATAATGTTGATGATGCCGCTGATGGCATCCGAGCCGTAAAGCGTGCTTTGAGGTCCGCGGAGGACTTCGATTCTCTCCACATTATCCAAGGAATAGTGAGCAAGATCGATAGAACGCGACGGTGTGATCGGATCATTGAGTTCTACTCCATCCATCATCACAAGCGTGTGTTCGGCATTTCCCCCTCTAATGTGTACAGAGGCTGCGGCTCCAACAGGGCCGTTCTGGATGAGATGGACGCCCACGACATCTTGAAGGATTTCGAGTACGGTTGTTTTTCTGGAGCGTTCGATATCACCCCGAGTTATAACGGTCACCGAACTGGCTATCTCTCTGGTTGGAGTATCCATGCGTGTGGCTGTGACCATGATTTCATGTTTAAGTGGGGGATTCTCTTTTTTTTCTTTTTGATCTGCTGGTTTCTGCTCTGCGAAGAGAGGGGTAATCAAAAATGTTAAAATGAGGGCAGTTTTGAGGAATTTTTTAGTCATGACTATTTCTCCTTGTTCTATTGCCCCCGCAGAGTTTTGGTTGGAAGGATAAAAAAAATGAACCCGACCTTCCACCCGAAGATGGGCTTTGTTCGGTTTAAGGGAGGTTTCCTGACTCTCGGGTCATACTTCTTCCAGGCCTTCCCATCTTCCTCAGAAGACAGTGGCTTCTCTGGAAGTCGTCACCGATTACAGTAGCGGGGGCTGTGTCCGATTTTCACGAACTTCCCTGCTCCTCAAACCGCATGTTCAATTGTCAAAGAAATTT
>CAZEWV010000526.1:0-2161 GCA_964516025.1 uncultured Eubacteriales bacterium | reverse complement strand
GTCCCCGTTTTTCGAGAATGATGTCTTTGGGAATCACAAGAGCCGACTCTTTTTCATTGACGATGATATCCGCTTTGATGAACATCCCGGGTTTAAAATAGAGGTTGGGATTGGGGATTTTGAGTCTCAGTGTAAACATCCGGCTTTCCGGATCGAGTGCCGGCGAAATTTGGTCGATTATGGCATTCAAAGTGCTAATGGCAGAACTGAAATTGGTCACTTCAGCCTTCTGGTTTCGGGAGACACTGTCCATCTCCTTTCCCGGCAAAGAGACATCGGAATAAAGAGTGGAATAATCCATGACGGTGGCCACAAGGGCGTTTGTCGCCAGCCACTGGTTTTGGGTGTAATGATCCAGAGCGACAATTTTGCCTGAGAAGGGGGACTTGATTTCGAGTTTTGCCAGGGACAGCTTGGCATTTTCGTAGGCATACCCGGCATTGATAAAGGAGCTTTCGGCAGCAGTCAGTTCACTGAGTGTGATGCCGCCTTTGTCATAGATGGCCTTTTGTTTTTCGAGTTCACGCTCTGAGCTTTCAAAGTTGAGTTTTTTTGAATCTATGGCGATAGAATTAACATATTCAGGATTTGTGAGCACAATCAGTTTTTCTCCGGACTTGACACTGTCTCCCATGGCAAAGAGACGTCCTGTGCGGGGATTGGTCTGCAGTTGGTAGTACCCTGCCGTTTCGAGCGCAAGTATCATTTCTTTGGCGGCAAACACAGTGCCTGTGGCCGTGACATACTCCCTGATCGATTTCAGCTCAAGAGTTTCGACTCTCACCGGAATCGTCGACTCTGACGATACGTTCATCATTTCTTCTTTGCAGCCGGATAGCATCATAAGAAACACGATGGGAAAAATTATTATAGCGGTTTTTTTCACTTTGATTCTCCTGTTTTTATGTCGATGACAGATAGATTGTTTTCGAAATCCCAGAGGGTGCGAATCTTCAGGTCCAGCAGCGCGATCTTGTAATTGATGAGTGCCGACACTTCATCGAGCTGTTCCTGGGTCAACTGCAGTTGATAGAGCTGCATATCGTAGGCTGAGATGTCCCCGCCTTTGTAGCGCTCGAGATTGATGTCGTAGGTCCGTTGGGCGTTGATCACGTTTTTTTCCGCGATTTCAATCTGTGTCTTTTGGTTTTGGAGGCTGCGGTGGGTCTGACGAATTTCAAGTTTGATGCTCTTGATCTCTTCACTGGCGGACAATCGTTGTGAATCAATTTGGGCTTGGCTGGATGCCAGCATATGCTTCTTCCTTCCCCAATCGAAAAGCGGGATATTGACGGAAATCTGCACAAACTGATCGACATTAGGGGCATCATAAATCTTCCCAAAACCTGGATCTGTCCCAACTAAACCAAGGGTCGCATTTACTGATGCTTTAAACTCATTGACCGCTCCGGCTTCGATGAGATCGTGCAGGGCATTCTGGATCGCGATATCGTTCTGCCGCAGCTCCATTCTAAAGGCCAAACCATGATCAATGGCTTGAGCCAGGTCCACGTCCACAAGAGATTTGCGAATATCGGCAACAATGATCAACTCGTTCTCTAAAGGAAGGCCCAAGAGAATTTTAAAACTGTCCTGGGAATTTTCGTACTGCATGAGTTTGTTCTGCACGCTGGCCTGGCTGTTGGCGCGAGTCAGGTCGGCCTGATAGAGCTCCTCCGGAGCCGAAATGCCGGCGTTGACTTTGCTCTCTATGATCTGGTAGCTTTCGGTGGCATTGACCAGCTCCTGCTCGGAGATTTCCAGTGTTCTCCAAGAATAAAACAGGTTGAGAAACTGCTGGGTGACCGATCTTTCGATCTGCAGTTTCTGGATGGCAAAACTCAACTGCGCGTTCTCCAAGGATAACTCCAGTTCTGTGATGACCATCTGCAGGCGGTTGTATGTAAAGAGGGGCTGACTCAGTGTTAAATAGAATGAATTGTTGAAGGTGGATTCTTTGACAGACCCCGTGTATGAACTCGAAGCTTCCTGCCAGTTGAACAGGTTGGTGAGTGTCACCTCGCCGTCAGTCCATTTGATCGGCTGAGTGATCGTAAACCGGGCTTCTGATTTTGACAGCTCCTGGATGTTGTATTGCCCTGTCAATTCATTGAACACTTTGGCATTCGAGTATGTGTAGGGTGTGAGTGTCAGGTTGAAT
>CAZEWV010000525.1:0-2162 GCA_964516025.1 uncultured Eubacteriales bacterium | reverse complement strand
CCATATTAACGGTTCAGGAAGTGTTCAAACCAGAAATCGACATAATGCCGGTTGGAATGGGCGCGGGTCTTGCCGCCAAATCCATGTCTCTGGTTGGGATAGATCATAAATCCGAATTGTTTGCCCTCGTCCATGAGTTTGGAAACAAGTTGAACGGTGTTCTGCATGTGGACGTTGTCGTCCATCTCGCCGTGTGCCATAAACAGAATACCTTTAAGATTTTTGGCATGTGTCATGGCGGAGCCGAAGTCGTATCCATCTTTGTTTTCGAAGGGGCGGTCCATATAGCGTTCGGTATAAACAGAATCGTAGAGTTCCCAGGCTGTAACCGAAGAGCGGGCATAGCCATGGGTGAAGTAGTCGGCACCGTATGTCAGGGCCATACAGGTGGCATACCCACCGTAGCTTCCGCCTGTGATTCCGATTTTATCCTTATCGATAAAAGGCTGCTTATGGAGCCATTTGACGGCTTCAATCAGATCGTGCATTTCCCACTTTCCCAGGTTCCGGTGCATTAATGCTATGCCTTTTTTGCCAAACTTGCCCGATCCCCTGTGATCCACAGCTATCGTGATGATACCTTCCTGTGCAAAGTATTGATGGGAGAGAGAGGGGGGGGAGTTGGAGACCGAGCCCGATCCCGGGCCGCTGTAGATCGAAAAAATGACGGGGTATTTTTTGGATTTGTCAAAGTCGGCAGGAAGGATCCAGGAGGCGGGAAGATCCCATCCGTCTTCTGTGGGAATGGTGAAGAGTTCCTTTTTGGCCAGGTTGTATTCGTCCATAAGGGCGGTGCGGCTGTCACCGAGGCTTTTGATGTGCTTGCCGTCTATTCCGTAGAGATCCATTTTTGTGGGCGTTGTGGCATTTGAAAAGCTGTCGATATAATAGCTTCCGCCGGTGGAAATATTGGTTCTGTGGGAGCCGGGGGCTTTTGTGAGTTGTTTGAATCCTGAACCGTCCAGGTTAACTGTAAAGAAGTGACTCTCGGTCATAGTCCCTTTTCTGCCGCTGAAGAAGATACGCTTATTTTTTACGTCAACAAGAGAGGGCTGGCTGGCCGACCATTCGCCTTCGGTAAGGCGTTTGATGAGGTTTCCTTCGAGGTCGTAATAATAATTGTGGCTCCAGCCGTCTTTGTCACTATTGAGGAGAAATCCGCTGCCGTCCTTGAAAAAATACAGACGGGAGAAAAAATCGACCCATGAAGACTGTTTTTCGTCGTAGATCTCTTTTTTCTTGCCTGTGTCGAGATCCATTACATAGATTTTGATATTGTCCTGTTCACGGTTCATCCATTGAAATGTCAGCTTCGAAGAATCGGGCAGCCAGATCGGAAAGGCCACATAGTGGTCGGCCTTTTCTTTGACATCAGCCCAGACGATATCACCACCAGAAGTGGATACAACACCCAGTTTGACGTAGGGGTTGGGATCGCCGGGTTTGGGATAGCGTTCCCTTTCGAGTTCCCCGTGCTGGCCCCTGGCGCGTGTGATGGGGAAGATGGGCACAGGGCTGTCATCGAATTGAAGGAAGGCGATTTTCCGGCTGTCCGGGGACCACCAGAACGCCCGATACCTGGAACCCCGTCCGAGGATTTCTTCATAGTAAACCCAGGAAGCCCAGCCGTTGTAGATGGTGTCCGAGCCGTCGGCTGTGAGCTGATATTCGACTCCGTTTTCTATATCAAAAGAGAAGAGATTGTGATTCCTCGTGTAGGCCACCCTCTTTCCGTCAGGAGATAGCCGGGGATTGTTCTCCGGACCGAGGGTTGCTGTCAGCCTTTTGAATTTATTGTCTTTGACAGAGTAAAAATAAAGGTCTCCCTGATTGGAATAGAGAAAACCCTCGTACTCTCCGGCCATCCCGATGTGTGAGGAGGCATTAAATCCCTTGGGGAGGGCTTTTTGGATGGATCCATAGTCAAACAAAAGAGTTTGCTTACCCGATTTGAAGTGAACTTTAAAGAGCTTTAGGGCTTTTGTCTGCTCATCCGTTTCCGAAATGATGTAGTGTTTATCATCGGCCCAGCTGCGGATTCTGGGAAGAGTTTGAGTGAGCGAAGGTCCGCTTCTTTCATAAACCATCGAGTAAGTGAGTTTTTTCGTATCTTGGGCCAAAGTAGGTGAAAAAATGACGAGTGAAAAAATAATTAAGAGTGC
>CAZEWV010000524.1:0-2169 GCA_964516025.1 uncultured Eubacteriales bacterium | reverse complement strand
AATTAATATTTTCACAAATTAGACTATTTCAATGTTTGAACCTGAATAGTTACAAAATAAATTACAAACTTGTCATGAAAAAAAAAGGATACATTGTTGTCACATTTAAATTTCGTAGAGATGGGAAAAAGTGGTCAGCCTTTTGTGAAGAGCTTGGGACTGCCACTTTTGGGCGTTCCATCCAAGAAGCACAGAGAAAACTTGAAGATTTAGTTCTTCTTCATTTGAATACTCTGGAGGATGTTGGCGAAATTAGAAGCTTTTTCAAAGAGTTTAATATCGCCTTTCATTCGCATGCGCCAAAAAAGAATGAGATAAAAATCTCCGGACCTTTCGACACCAATACCTATGTTCGTCCTTATGTTTACCCCATACATAAGGAAGAACTCAATATTTGAAATATCAAAAAATTCCTGCCCTATCCGGCATAGAACTTATTAAACTGCTTAAGATAGAGGGATGGATTGAACACCGCCAAACAAATCATGGAGTAGCACTTACTAAGAAGATTTATGATAGGACAAAAGTAACAATCATTCCTAAAAGTAAAACATCATTGCCAAAAGGGACATTAATGGCCCTTCTTGGACCCAAGCAGACCGGGATAGGAACAAAAGGACTGCTGGCGCTGTTAAATAGAATGAAATCTTAGACCAAACTTTCGCCATTAAATTTCCTTCATAAATTGAGGCCTGGCTTTCATAACTTGAATTATTTTTGTAATAGTTGCTAGCTGAGTCTCTCTATAGTTTTCTGTTTTATTTTTCTGTAAGGTCACGTTTGAGCTCCTCCAAGGATACGTATTCGCCTCTTCCTATTTCTCTTATTCCATTTTTAATTTCTTTCCATTCCTCAGCGCTCATTTTTGCACCTTCGAGTTCTTCTTTTATGAGATTGTGAATGAACTCTCTGATTTTGTCTGTTTTGCTGTAGCCTTTTTCCTTACAGATTGTGTCGAATGCAAAATATTCTTCTGCGGAAAGGCGAAGACTGATATTTCTTATCTCTTTTTGCTTTTTTCTCAATAAAAATGAAAATTCGAGGCCAGGCTTTCCTCACGGCTGTTGAATTTGTCTTTTTTGGCGTGATACACTCATCTCAGGATGTCAGCGGGTGAAAATGATTCAGAAAGGAGATGGTCCATGAATAAATATCTGATTCCTTTTCTTATTTTATTCATAATGATTCCTGCTCTCAGTCAGGATAAAAAGAGATCGGTTAACCTGGAAGACTTGACATGGGTTGAAGCGGAAAAGGCTTTGAAAGACTTTCAAGTCGTTATGATCGCTCTGGGCGCAAGGACAAAAGAACACGGCCCGCATCTTCCTTTAAAAAACGATTATGTGATGGCTGAAGAATTAAAAAAACAAGTGATGCAGCAGGTGCCGGTGGCCGTCCTTCCAACTCTGCAGTACGGCTATTATCCCTCCTTCCTTGAATACCCGGGATCTGTCTCCCTGAGTGCAGAGACCTTTAAAAATATCGTGGTCGATATCTGTCTTTCGATGAAGACCTACGGGATAAACAAATTCTATGTCCTCAACACTGGTGTCTCAACGGTCCCCCCTCTGCAGAAGGCGCGCGAGGAGCTTCAACGAAGGGATGTTGAACTCCGCTATTTGAACATCCTTGAAGTCGATAATAACCTCCCCGAAGGCCTGCTCGAGCAGGAAGGCGGCACGCATGCAGATGAGGGAGAGACATCGATGATGCTCCATTTGGCTCCCCAGTTCGTGAACATGAAAAAGGCCGTTAAAGACTATGACTCCCGTCCGAATCGGAGGGGACTGACACGCGATCCGGAGGGAGCGGGGCATTACAGCCCTACGGGAATCTGGGGAGATCCCACCTTGGCCACAAAAGAGAAAGGCAAAATCATTGTCGAAGCCACAATCCAAGAAATTGTTAAACAGATCAAAGATCTGATCGCCTTGAAAAGGTGACATAAATCGGGGCCAGGCTTTCCTAACGTGACTTATTTCTGTAATACATCAATTTCATGGCCTTGAGATTATTGTGATCTTTTTCCGAATAGATGTGAGCAGTTTTGCTGTTGGGAGAAATTTTTCAGCCTTGACAGGTTTGACTTCTTTTTATGATATAATGAATCAGAAAAATAAAGGGAAGTGAATACCCATGTTAACTGAATATATTCAGAAAGCTCTTGAA
>CAZEWV010000523.1:0-2171 GCA_964516025.1 uncultured Eubacteriales bacterium | reverse complement strand
GGCACTCGGAGAAAGTATCCTTGAATCGGTGTCTAGGTTTGATGTGCTTCAAAACGCACGGATTTCGGTTTTAACTCATTTCAGTAGTCTTTATTATGAATTCGATTTTGAACTTAAATTGGTTGATATTCGGACGAGTCATGCCTTTGAATCTATCTACAATGAAGCTAAAAAAGAAGGAATTGTAGATTTTGAAGTTGATGCTTTTATTCAAGAACTCTCAGAGAAGGTGCTCTACTACAATGGCCGGGATTGGTTGCCTGAGCTCAATCGAGTGGAAAAGTAACGATAAAATTTGTGCCGTGATCCACTTTACTGTCGACAGTGATCTCGGCATTGTGGTATTCGGCAATCCATTTTACGATAGACAGGCCTAATCCGGCACCACCTGTCTCTGTGGACCGCGAAGGGTCCACGACATAAAACCGGTCAAAAATTAAGGGGAGAGATTTTTCCGGAATGCCAATTCCACTGTCGCGGATTTGAAGCCTAGCCATATTCTTGTCTTTTTCGAGCTCTATCTCTATGTGGTCTCCCGGGTTTGAATAGCGGATGGCGTTATCAAGAATGTTGGCTGTCATTCTTTCCAGGAGCTCCCGGTTCCCTTTAAGCCGGACGGACTTGATATTTTTAGCATCTATAGATATTTTTTTGTTGGATGCAGGGGAACTGCGGAACTTAATGACCGCATTCAGCACAACATCCAGATCGACGATTTCAGTGCCTTTTGATCTGTCCATAGCTTCTACACGAGAGAGGAAGAGGAGGTCATCGATGAGTTTTTCCATCCTGTGTGATTCTTCCAGCACGCTGTTGAGTGTTTTTAAGTACTCTTCCTTTGGCCTGTCCTTCCGCAGCAGGACTTCGATTTCGCCACGGATAATAGTCAATGGAGTTCGCAGCTCATGAGATACATCTCCGGAAAATTGGCGGATTTTCTTTATGGATTTTTCAAGCCGGGCGATCATGTTGTTAAAGGTTTCTACGAGGGCACCGATTTCGTCTTTGCGATTTTTGGAATCGATGCGCAGGGACAGATCTTCAGCGGTAATGTCCTCGGCTGTTTTGACCACACTTTTAACGGGATGGAGGGCCCTGTTGATGATGATACTTCCTCCGACCGAGGCCAGGAGCATGATGATCAGTCCAGTGAGAATCATGTAGATCAAAAGTCGATTGAGGTCAGCCACGGTGGCTTCCAGGGACACACCGACTTGAAGGATCAGGGGCCCTCTTACAGGGAAAAGAAACACTCGCAGCGGGTAGGAGCTGAGCCGGTCCTCTTCGATAGTTCTAAAAATATAGCTGTCGATATCTGACCTGTCCGCTCTAATATAGGTGCGTGTTTCCAGCATAAAAACGCCTTCCGGAATCCGCTCTGAACGGATGACCTTTTCCACTTTCTTATTATCCCCTTCGCTGATCTCTACGACCTGAATAAAAGGTTCGTATGAGGCGTATCTTTCCTCCGCCTTTTCAATGGCTTCCTCCCAGGTCACCCCTCTTGATCTCCACCATTTTTCATGGGCCTCATCGGTGATTGTCACCAGGGCTTCGTCGAGATCATTCATAAGGCCCTCTTTGAATCCCTGATGAAGGAAGAGGCCGGCGAGGATGACGATGGCGCCAAGGATGACGATATACCAGACCGTCAGTTTAAATGCGAGAGACCGGAATCGCTTAATTTTCATCGATTTTGTATCCTTGACCTCGGACGGTTTTAATCAGTTTGACTTCGGCGTTTTTGTCGATTTTCTCTCTAAGGTGATTGATGTACACGTTGATAAGATTGCTTGTCCCATCATAGTTTCTGTCCCAGACATGATCGATGATTTTTGACTGAGATAGAATAATCCCCTTGTTTCTCATAAGATATTCCATGAGAGCGTACTCTTTGCCGGAGAGATTGATGGGTGTTCCGCCCCGCTGGACGGTTCGCCGTAAGGGGTCGAGTTCAAGATCATCAACTTTTAGAATCCCGGTCTTGTAATCCTGGCTTCTCCTTAAAAGAGCCCGGATCCGGGCCAGCAGCTCCTCAAATGAAAACGGTTTTGTCAGATAATCGTCCGCTCCCTCGGAAAGCCCGGTAACCTTATCTTCGAGAGAATCCTTGGCTGTCAGCATGAGAATGGGGGTCAGCACATTGTTTTCTCTGAGTTCTCTGCATATGG
>CAZEWV010000522.1:0-2172 GCA_964516025.1 uncultured Eubacteriales bacterium | reverse complement strand
TTTGCTCCCAGCCCCACAGGACTCCTTCATGTGGGAAATGCCCGGACAGCGCTCTACAACTGGCTGTTTGCCCGCCAGAATAACGGGACTTTTGTTTTGAGAGTCGAAGACACCGATATTGAGAGGTCTTCTGCCGAATATGAAGACAAGTTGATTATGGACCTGAAGTGGCTGGGCTTGGATTGGGACGAAGGACCGGAGAGCGGGGGACGTTTTGGCCCATACCGTCAATCTTTGCGGCTGGACATCTATGCTCCTTTCACTCAAAGGATTCTTGAGGAAGGGAAAGCCTTCTACTGCTTTTGTGATCCAGAGGAGCTGGAAAGAAACAGGAAAGACGCAATTGCCGCGGGAAAAATGCCGATCTACAGCGGGAAATGCCGGACGATTTCGTTCGAGGAGGCTAAAGATAGACAGAAAAAAGGAGAGGCGGCAGTTGTCAGGCTCAAGACGCCGGATGAGGGAACGATTTCCTATAGCGATCTTGTTCGCGGCCACCTATCTTTTGATCTCAAGCTTATCGGTGATCCTGTTTTAGTTCGTTCCAACGGCCTGCCTGCCTACAATTATGCCGTTGTTATCGACGATGCGCTGATGAAGATCACGCATATTATAAGAGGCGAAGATCACATTTCCAACACGCCTAGACAGCTCCTCACCTACGAGGCCTTAGCCCTGGAATCTCCTCAGTTTGCCCACCTCTCCATGGTCCTTGGCCAGGATAAAGCCCGGTTGAGCAAACGCCATGGGGCGACGGCCATAGATCAATTTGACAAAGATGGAATTCTCCCCGAGGCCCTTATGAATTATCTGGCGCTTCTGGGATGGTCTCATCCCGAAGAGAAGGAGATTCTGACGAAATCAGAATTGGTTAAGGCCTTCAATCTGAATCAGGTTAACCGATCCGCGGCCATTTTTGATTATGATAAACTCCACTGGCTGAACCGCCAGCACATGAAAGTTCTTTCCACCCGAGATAAGGCGGAGAAAGCCTATCCCTACCTGAAAGCCGAGGGCTTTATGCCGGAGAAGATGTCGATTGAAACCTGGGCTTGGCTTGGAGAGGCGGTCGAGGATTTGATCGAGGGAGCCGATCGGTTTTCCGATCTTCCTGAAAAATTTTCTTCATTTTTCGATTTTAACCTTGAAGAAATGGACGCCGAGGCCAGAGAGATTTTAGAAACTGAGTGCGGGCGAAAAGTCGTCACACTTTTGGGCGCAAAGATTGGCCAAACGGACAAATTTGATTACGATATTTTTGCCTCTTTAGCCCAGGAGATCAAGGATGAAACAGGCTGTAAGGGAAAAGATCTTTTTCATCCACTCAGAATAGCCCTCACCGCCCGGACTTCAGGACTGAAGCTTGATCGATTCATTCCTCTAGTCGAAGATGGAGCACGATTATCTTTTTCAAAACCTATCAAAAGCTGCCTCCGACGCATAGCTGATGTTTTGGATTTCATGGGGATAAATGGAAAGGATTAGCCGCCTCAATCCGCTCCGCGAAGCTTTAAAAGCCCCCTCCTGCCGTGTGCAAAAAATTCTGATCCAAAAAGATTCTTCAAAAAAAAAATTCGAAGACATTCTTCTGCTAGCTGAATCCCGGCACGTTCCTTTGTCCTTCGTTTCAAGACAGATGCTGGATCGGATGGTCCCACATCATCAAGGGATTGTGGCGTATGTTGCCGAAAAACAGTGGTCATCATTCGAGGAGATTGTAGTCTCTGCGGATATACCCTTTTTTGTGCTGTTGGATGGCGTGGAAGATCCACACAACCTGGGTGCGATCATCAGAACGGCTGAGGGAGCCGGAGTGAATGGGATTTTCATCCCACAAAGACGGTCGGCAGGGCTTACAGAGGCTGTTTCCCTTGTGTCGGCGGGCGCCGTAGAACACATCAAGATATCACAAGTAAAAAACATGGCCCGTACTATGGATGAGCTGAGAAAAAAGGACATCTGGCTGGTGGGGGCCGAGGGTGACAGCCAGAAAAATTGGTATGAATTTGACTTCACTCTGCCGGTCGGGCTCGTTTTTGGTTCAGAAGGAAAAGGCCTGCGCCCCCTCATCCGAAATAAGTGTGATGACATCCTTTCCCTCCCGCTTTACGGCCAGATGGCGTCTCTCAATGTGGCGGCGGCAGCCTCCATTTTCCTCTACGAGGTCGTTCG
>CAZEWV010000521.1:0-2179 GCA_964516025.1 uncultured Eubacteriales bacterium | reverse complement strand
ATATGATCATTGTTCCAAATTCCAAACTGGCTTCTTCCATACTTACAAACTACCATCAGCCTGCAAAGGTTATGTCAGTAATTGTTCAGATCGGGGTTAGTTATGACAGCGACCTAACAAAAGTTGAAAAGGTAACTCTTGATGTAGCCAAAGAGATCCTGAAGGAAATTGAAGGTGGTATTCCTGATTTTGAACCGTTTATGCGTTACCATACATTTGATGACTTTAGCATTAATTTTAATGTGATGCTGAGGGCCAAGGAATTCTTTGATCAATATCTTATCAAACACGAATTTATTAAAAGGATACATAAGCGCTACAAGAAAGAGGGTATCGAGATTCCATTTCCTATCAGAACTATTCATATGGAAAGCGAAAAAACTTAGTTGGGATTTGGTTTTTTTTACTAATCATGCTCTTATCTCTTTTTTTTCAAATGAAGCGCCGAGGGCACAACGGCTAAACCGCCGAGGGACGTGCAGCGCAGTTCGGCAGGCAGCATTTTCCCAGAGAAGAATACGGCGTCGATAGTCTCATCCAGAGGAATCGGATTTTGGTAGCCGCCAAGGACAAGATCCGCACAGACAAACGCACTGGATGCGGCCGCGGCATTTCGTGTATGGCAGGGAATTTCACATATACCCTGGACCAAGTCGCAAACTGAACCCATCGTGTTCTGGAAGGTAATGGCTGCGGCATCGAGTGCCAAATCAGCACGTCCACCGACGGCATCGACCACAGCCGCTGCTCCCATAGCTCCCGCGGCACCGATCTCGACCTGGCAGCCGGCGATCTCTGCGGCAAAAGTGGCCCTTATGGCCAAGATCAGTCCGACGGCACCGGCGGAAAAAAGCGCCAACACGGCTTGGATTTCGTCCAGATCTTTTTCTACGATAAGCGTCGATATCACGCCAGGCAGGACACCCGCAGATCCTCCGGTCGGGGCCGCGCAGACGATTCCCATGCTGTTGGCCGTGTGCATCACGGCCAATGCCTTGGCTGCCGCTTCGGCATGGGGCCCTCCTATGGCTACGGTTTTTCCTTTAATGGCTTGATCGATTTTATGTGCACTCGGCTCGAGAAGCTGCATATTTACCTTTTGATCTTGAAAACCGGCTTTGATGGAATCCTGCATGACCTTCAATCTTTTTTTCATCTCTTCAAGACATTCTTCCTCAGAAAGCCCAAGCAGAGCGGCTTCGTTTTGAAGGGCGATTTCCCCCAGCGACAAGTCCTTTTCCCGTGTGATCCGGCAGATTTCTTCGGCCGAGGAGAATATCGGCTCGCCGTTTTTAGGAAAGACGAATGGAGAAGACAGCCATATCTCTTCTGTCAAAGACTTGGATTCGATCTTTGACCGTAAAGCCGGATCAAGATGAGATTTAAGCGTTGCATTTAAGAGTGTCTGATGGTTCATTTTCTGGATGACAATTTTCGATGAAATTGTCTTCAATAGGGTTTGGAGATCCGGAACATTCGATTCCGTACAGGGTACAAGAATCACATGATTTTTCCCGTCCAGATCAACGTTCCAATCATTCAACCGGACGATCTTAACAGATCCTCCCCCTGTGGATTTGGCGACAGCAGTCAAATTTTTTCCTTCATTCGACTGTAGCGCTATCTTGACACTGTTGGGATGGTCGGATTCCGGGAAAGGAGACACCAAAAAACGGATGAGGAGATTTTGTTCTTCTGCGATTTCAAGAGCTTTGCGGAATCTTTCATCCGTTATCGGCCATCCCATCAGACCTGCAGCAAAAGCCAAATCAGATCCCTGAGCTTGGAAAACTCGGGCATACGATCCGTCAGGAGTAAATGTGAATACGGCCTCGGAAGGTGTTCCTCCATGGAGTTCTCGGATGAGCTTTCCGATATAATAGGAACCCGCGGTGTGGGAGCTCGACTGCCCCCTCATTACCGGGCCAAGAATGTCATTGAAGATGCTTATAAATGCCATATTTTGAGATTCCATATGGAATGCTTATCACAAATCCTATGATTGAGTACAGTCATTTGACTTTCCTCCCCCGAATTGATATTTTTTCTCCGCATATTCACTCCGGGAGGTGTCCCAATGCGGATACGAATAAACCTTATTTTTGTGCTTATTGCACTCGTTGTCAATGTGGCTTTTGCGCAGGAAGCAGCGGTAAAAGAGGAGAAAATAAAGAGTGAC
>CAZEWV010000520.1:0-2183 GCA_964516025.1 uncultured Eubacteriales bacterium | reverse complement strand
GAGCTGAGATGCATGCTTTTTAATCTTATAATCCGTTCGACCTCATCAAAAGAATTCACGGCTGCAATGATCTGAGTTCGTTTGAGGGCAGAAACACCCTCTCCAATGAGGAGCTTTTTTGTTTCAACGGCCAGAAAAAACGCGAACACCATGAGAAGGATTCCGATCACAATCGAGGCGATGGCATCGATAATTAACGCTCCCGTTATCTGAACGAGTGCAAGGGCAACAGCGGCAATCAACAATCCGGCGAGTGCAAGAGAATCCTCAAAAAGCACAGTCAGAGTGGTCGGATCTTTACTGTCCCGAATAGCATAGAAAAAGTTTTCATGCTTCTCCTTCTTCATCTCAGCCTTTATGGTTCGAATAGCCATCCGGAGCGCAATACTCTCAAAAATAACGGCCACGGCAATGGCCAGGTAGGCCAGCCAAATTTTTGTGATCGGTTCGGGATGAAGCAGTTTATGGTACCCTTCTCTGATAGAGAGTCCCCCCGCAACCGCAAAGAGGATGATCGCCACCATAAAGGACCAGAAAAACTGCTCTTTCCCATGCCCAAAAGGATGCCCGGCATCGGGTTTTCTCCGGCTTTGTTTCAATCCAATGAGAAGGAGAACTTGATTAAATGTGTCAGAAACCGAATGGTAGGCTTCGGCCAACATCGAGGAAGAACCGCTGAGGAGAGCGGCTGCAAATTTAAAAATTGAAATGAGGAGGTTGGCGATCAAGGCGGCAATAACGGCTTTTTTACTATCCTGCTGCATTGTATTTTAAATTGTCAATCAGGAATATACCGAGGATAAGTGTTTTTCGATTTTTCGGCATTTTCAAGGTCGATTTCGCATGTGAGAAAAGGCTGATCTGGAGATGTGATCCCTAAAACACGGCCATCCGGATCAATAATCCAACCTCTTCCTCCAAGTTCGGCGGGATTCCCATCGGGAGCCACACGATTAGACGAAAGAGAAAACGCCCCGGAAACAACGGCTGCCGCTTGGCCAGCAACCAGCCATTTATCCAAAGTGCTCTTCGGCGTCGCACGAGGACAGACAACAATATGTGCGCCCTGCTTTCCATACTGGCGTGAACGCTCAAAAAACCAGATCCCTGAACAGATGAGAAATCCCACAGAGACTTGACCACTCTGGACCGTTTTAAATTCACCATCACCACGGGAATACCAAGTGGCTTCCCAGTAGCCTTCTTCATCGGGAAGATAGAATTTGTCATGGACTTTTTCATATCCATTTTCCGCATCCCAGATAAATCCCTGATTTAGACGAACCTGGCCGGTTTCTCTGGGATTGGAGCCCAGAACACATGCAGGAGACAATTCTTTACACCGCTTCACCCACTTCTTGTGAGCCTCTACACTCTCCGTCCAGAGTCCGGTTTCAAAACGATTTCGCCAAAACAGCCATGGATAAAAAGGCATCTCAGGGAGCAGCACAAGGTCACTTTTTTCTTTTTGGACATGGTCAACGAGCCGGTCCCAATCTCTGGAAAATTCTTCCTTTGAGTCGTTCATCTCACAGACAGTGACTTTCATCCTTATTTCTCCGTTCATTGACTATTTAAACGAAATTCAAAGAATTAAACAAGTTATTAATCTTGGTGAAAGCATCTCTATTTCCGTGATTTTATTTAGAGTTCTGGGAAGATGATGGAGAAATCCGTTCACGGGGACGAGCGGGCATGGTTCCTCCCCCGGAGGAGAGCGACACGGGGAGATCGAGCAAGTTTTCCTCGCTGGGGAAAACGCAGCGTGATTTCTAATCACTTCACGGAGAACTCATTCTTGAAATCACGGAAATAGGGTTGCTTTCGATCTCGGCATTACAATTGATATACCCAAGTTTATTCCCTATAATAAAATGTTATAAAATGCACCGAAATTTCAACTAGAGGAGGTATTATGAAAAAAATACTGCTCATTTTATCTGTCTTTCTGCTTGTCTCCGGGGCTTATGCCCAAACCGGAAAATTCCTCGGAGGAATAAACTTCTCTAATTATCACTCCACGGATGAAACCACGTCTCAAAAATTTGGTTATTGGGGTGGAATCGGATTCGAGTGGGGATCAGGGTTATTTGTTGGTGAATTTGACATCCTCTATTTTCAGAAAGGTGCCACCGTCGATGTCAACGGTCAAGACATCGATTTCACACTTTCAGAAGTGCTGC
>CAZEWV010000519.1:0-2189 GCA_964516025.1 uncultured Eubacteriales bacterium | reverse complement strand
GAAATTGTCCTTCGGGAGAAACCTTGATTATCTGACCGTTTATTGTCATGTGAGGTTCTTTCAGGTTTTGAATGACTCCGGAAATCACACTTTCCTTTTCCGGGCTGCAGCACAAGACGAGAAAAAAGACAGCCAGTATGAACACGGTGATTTGTGCTTTTTTCATGTTATTCCTCTTTTTTTGGCCGAATTTAACACAAGAAAAAGACAGAAGTCAAATGATTGTCTCACAAGTGAAAAGTCTGTAGGTTCCCACGAGCTTCTAGCATGGACCACCGACGGAGTGACAGGCTCGGGATGGCCTGGCAGCATGCCTGGAATGCGTTGAATCAATTTAAGATTGTACCGCTCTAAATATTCTAATGTTCCTGTGACATTGGCTGTGGCATATTCTTCAGTAATTAGAGGGACATCATAATTCGAATTAAGTATGCGGTCCCCCTTAATTGAAAATATGGCTTTGATGTTTTCTTAATCTTTTTGAGGAGGGAAGATTTGAAGTCGGGATGGACTTGAAATCCTAATGATTCAGCTTTTTTGAGGTGGCTTAAAGCTTCTGAGTATTTTTCCAGCCGGAAATAGACGACGGCAATGTTGTTGTAGGCCTGAGCATTCCGAGGATCGATAGCGATCACCCGTTCGTAAGAGGCGGCGGCTTTAAAAAAATGGTTTTGTTTGTAGAAAAAATTGGCCAGATTCATTTGGGCCTCGACAAAGTCTGGTTTTAGCCTGACGGCGCTTTCATAGGCCGTTTGGGCATCAACTGTTTTGTCTTCTCGTTCCCATAGAATCCCTAAGAGATTGTATGGATCCGCAAGCAAAGAGTCGAATTCAATGGCTTTTCTCGCCTCCTCTTCGGCTTGCTTGAACATCTCAATGGCGAAGTAAGCCGAAGCCCGGTTAAAGTGGGCAATGGCGTAGTCGGGTTTTAAGGCTATGGCCTTCTCACTGGCGGATAAAGCCTCTTCGATTAGGCCCATTTTTATGTAAGCCGAAGCAAGATTCGAATAAGCTTCATGATAGTCGGCGACTAAAGAGATGGCCTTTTTAAATGTCTCAATAGCACTTTCGGTTTTCCCTACGGTCAAGTACACACGGCCCAAATTATAGAACGCCTGATGAAATGAAGGATTGAGGTCAATCGCCTTCAAATATTCCTCGATCGCTTTACCGACCAGATTTTCGTTCATGTAGACGCTTCCCAGATTGTTGTGTGCGCCTGAAAGACCGGGATCGATACGCAGGCTTTTTAAAGAAACTTCTTCTGCTTCTTTGTATTGCCGTTTGGCAATCAGGGCCGCGCCAAGAGTTGCTAGAGCTTCTGGCAGCTCTGGATAAATAAAGAGAGCTTTCCTGAGTTCTACGATCGCAAAATCCACATGCCTCATCTCCAGATAGAGATGACCAAGATTGGAATAGGCTTTGGCAAATTTCGGGTCGAGTTCGATGGCCTTTTTGTATTCATCAATGGCTTTTTCATTCAAGCTCTTTTTCATGTAGGCTATCCCGAGGTTGTAGTGGACCTCGGTTTTGTTCGGCTGGAGCTCGAGGACTTTAGAATAATGTTCAATCGCTTGGTTTATCTTCCCGGTACGCCGGTAAGCGATGCCCAAAAGATTGTGACCGTCAGGTGAGTTGGAATCGATTTCGACAGCCCGGAGACTTTCACGGATCATGGGCGTGTAGTTTTCCCTTTCAAGATGTATGAGTGCGAGCACGATGTGGACATCCAATTCTTGTCTGTTGAGGGATTTTCTTTGTTTATAAAGTGATAGGGCTTCATCCAACCTTTCTTTGGGCAGAGGGAAAATATAGGGATTAAAATGCCTGAGTCTATTGAGCTGGATGATATCTATCGTAAACTTGTTAAATCTCAAATCGGGTCGGGTGGTGCTCATGACGGAGCCTTGTTCATTGAGGTCGATGGCGCCGAATATGTGGCAGAGTTCATGAAGAAGAGTATTCCTCTTTGTGGAGATAAACTCGACATCGCGGAGAAGGATATAGCTGTTGAGGTAGGATGCCACTCCATTAAAGTCATTATTCAAATTATGCTGGCCTGTAAAACCAAGGACGATGTCACACTCCTTATGGGGTACAGACCCTTGGAGATCGTTGAGAAGAACCATCATAGAGATATGTGAATTTTTTGAGATCCAGAATCCCATATTTTTGATCTCAAACCGAAT
>CAZEWV010000518.1:0-2189 GCA_964516025.1 uncultured Eubacteriales bacterium | reverse complement strand
AGGCTGAGCCATCCCGACAAATAGTGTTCCTGCCGGGAATTCCTTCTCTTCGACAACATACTCACCTGTTACGGTATTCATGTAGTGACCCTGGTAGAGCCGAGTGTTGGCCTTTATCTCTTTTATTTGAAAGGTTTCGACTTCGAGCACTCGAGGTTCAAGGAGCCTTTCCACCGTGATTCCATGGAGAAGAAGGTTTTCCTCGATGACTGGGTTATGGAGCGGAATAAGGTAAGCAGAAGGAAGCTGGATGCTTTTTGTTGGGACAAAGGCGGCAAAATAGGGAACCGTGTAAGTTTTTTTCTTGTCCGTTCTCTTGACACTTGGACGGCCTCCCTCTCGGGGAATAACCTCCATTTCCCAGCCGCGAATGGTGACGGGTTTCTCAAGCGCTTTGGTTTCGAAACTTGTCCCGAATGTCGCATCCGGGGAAGGATTCATGCCTCTTTTGACTGTGTTTTTGTCTGCCTGCATAATGAGATGAGTGATGTCATCTTTATTAGCGGCACTGTAGTCAAGGATGGAGCGGAGAAGATTGTAACATCCCAAAACTCTTGTTTTAAAATCGGCATAGGAATAGTTCTCATCGAGAATGGAAAGCCTGTTTCTCAATCCGACGTAGTTGGTTATAAAGCGAGGCAAATGGCTGAACGTCCGCCAGCCTTTTTCCGGATCGCTGCGGTTCGTGAAATTCCCGTATGGGATGGCCAGCGTGTCGTAATTTTCCTGAAGATCATTGCGAATCCATGGCATCATCTTATCCTTCATATAGTTGATGATAGAAAGATCTCCATTCTGATTGAGCGGCCAGGAATATGTGACGGGCTCTTCATGGTAGGAGCCATTAGTGGTATGAATATCCACAAGAAGGGCAGGATCCCAGCGGTTCAGGACATTGCGCAGCAAGCCTTGAAGCTCCGGGCTCTCCAGCTTTAAGCCATCCCGGTTCAAGTCGAGATTTTGGCCGTTATAGCGGACACCCACACCCTTCTCCGGTCCGACCTGACTTCGGCGGTTATTCGGGCTGATTTTCTCATTCCCATCCGCGTTGAAAATGGGAGCGATGAGGATGACTAGATTATCGAGATAAGGAAGATTTTTGTCGAGCAATATATCTCTGGCCAGCATGAGTGAGGCTTCTTTGCCTTCTACTTCTCCGGCGTGGATATTCGCCTGGATGTAGACAACGATTCTTGAGTCAAAATTTAAAGCCTGTGGTGAAGACGGAGGAGGATTTCCAAGAATAAGAAGAGGAACATTTCGTCCCTCAGGACTCATACAGAGTGTCTCCACTCGGATAAGAGGACTCAGACCCTGGAGTCTTTTGATAAAATCCATAATTTCAGCATATCTGGATGTGGCCGTGAATTCACTGGATTCGGCGACAGTTAGCAGTTTTTCTTCTGCAAGAGATTGGGAAAGGGAAAAAACTGTAAGGAGCAAGGCCAAAGATAGAGCTTTGAATACCATTCCTTTTTTGTTTGTCATGATAGATGTCCTTTTAATTTTATTCATTGAAGAAAATTGAGTTTATAAAAAAATTTTCTATCCGTCAATTTTTCCCTTTGTCCTTGTTCGTTGCAGACACTTTGCTTATAATAAAAAACAGGAAGGCCAAGCCCAAGAGAGATCCATGAGCAGTTTTGCTGTCAGTAAGAAAAAAGAAGATGTGCTGCGTCAGAAGATGGAAAAATTTGGGATATTTGAAAAGGATATCGAAGAAAAATTTATCCGTTCCGGGGGAAAAGGCGGACAGAATGTCAATAAAGTGGCCACCTGCGTCTATCTGAAGCACCTCCCGACAAATATTGAAGTCAAGTGTCAGCAAGAAAGAAAGCAGGCTCTAAACAGGTTTTTGGCGAGAAGGATTTTGGCGGACAAGATTGAAGCTCAAATTCTCGGCAGGGAGAGCGAGGAGCAACAGCGTATCGAAAAAATCCGTAGGCAGAAAAGAAAACGCTCAAAAAGGGCCAAACTCAAGATTCTGGAAGAAAAAAAGAAGCAGTCTCAGAAAAAAGAAAATCGTGGCTTCCGGGTGGATAAGGAATTTGATAAGTACTGAAGCAGAAAAAAATGTAGATAATAATATAAGGAATCTAGGGGTCAAGGGATCAGGGATACAAGGAGTCGAGTGACCCCCAATTGTCATCGCGAGGCCTGTAAAGGCCGTGGCGATCTAATGAATGAAA
>CAZEWV010000517.1:0-2194 GCA_964516025.1 uncultured Eubacteriales bacterium | reverse complement strand
TGGAAGAGTGAGCGCTCTGAATAAGAGCTTCTCGACGGAGGGAAACCTGCCATTTGGGGATGAGAGGAGCGTTTGCAATAATGGCCTGTGCCCCCGCGATGTGTGTGAGGTTTTTCACAATGGTGTTCGTGTAACGAAAATTAGGCTTGAACATCAGTTGTCCTCTCTTAGTTCAGCCAGGTATCCTTCAATTTTTTTATCCACTTCGGCCAATTCTCTCTCTAATTGCTTGAGATCTTTCCACTCCTTGTCGATATCTATCTCTTCGATTTCCTCCTCGGGAAAAACGTATAGAGTGACATTAAGGCTGTAGTCGTTTTCCATAATTTCGTCTTTTTTCACTCTGCGTGAAAAACCTTCGAGTTCAGTGAAGGAAGAGAAAGCCTCCACTACTGTATTAATATGATTCTCGCTGAGTTGATTGAGTTTTCGGACCTCGGGATGCTGTTGGAATTCTTGACTTGCGTTTATGAATAAGATCTTTTTCTTTCGATCCTGGGATTTATTTCTATTTAAGATAATGATTGCTCCGGGAGCCCCCGTGTTGTAGAAAAGTTTTTCAGGAAGTAGGATTACGGCTTCTATTAAATCATCGTCAACTACAGCCTTACGGATCGATTTCTCTTTACCGCCACGGAAGAGACATCCGTTATCGATAACAACTCCTATTCTGCCTGTTTTTGGGTTGGTGGAAGCCAGCATGTGTTCTATCCAGGCCCAGTCTGCTGATTGCCTGGGTGTGAAACCAAACCTGAAGCGTTCTCTCCAAAATTCTCCTTTTTTTAGTGAAGTTTCATCGTAGCCGTCCTGGTTCCACGGAGGATTGGCAATAACGACATCAAACCGGCGGAAGCTTTTATTTTCCTTGAACTTTGGATAATAGAGAGTGTCTCCGTAGGCCATCTGAGCATTCCGTATGTCATGAATGTAGAGATTCATCTTGGAAAGAGCTAGAGTCTTGTGATTGGCTTCTTGCCCAAAGAGAAAAAGCCTTTCAGCTTCTTCTCTTCCGCCCTGATTTTTAACATGCTGATAGGCAGAAATAAGCATGCCTCCAGAGCCGCAGGCCGGATCATATACGCTGTCTCCAGGTTTCGGATCCAAAATATTGATAATAAGTTTAATGACTTCCCTTGGTGTGAAGACCTCCCCCTCCTTGGCTTTCTGAGGAGCAAAATAGCGGAGAATCCATTCATAGGCATCACCGAGAATATCGGGAGAGACATGCTGGAGGGACCGGGCGCTGAAGAGTTCTACAAGTTGACGCAGGATCTCCGAATTCTCTCTGTTTGATGTGAATTGGACAAAATCTGTGTTGTCGAAGACATCCTTTAGCTCGGGGTTTTTTTCTGCCAGTATTTTTAATGCTCTGGAGAAGTTTTCCGGCAGCCTGGCCGGTTCTTTACGGATGTTTTCCCAGTGTAGATCTTGGGAGATATCGAAATCATGATATATGGCATTTGCTGCTTCTTTCTTGGCTTCTTTCTCGCTTAGTCCATCTTCGAGAGCTTCCTTGTATGCTTGATCATACTCGAGCACCCATTTATCACTTATGCGCTTATAGAAAAGAAGGACAAGAATGAATGTGTAGTCGACGCGTGTGCGAATGAGGTCTGCTGCACCTTTGAGAAGGGACTCGAGTTCTCCTCTAGTTAGTTTGTTCTTTTCAAGAGCGAATGTTTCAGTCATGATATCGTCTGTGCTTTTTAATTGGTAAATGCGTTTTCTTGCATCATCAGGATCAAAAGAAACTTTAAGCCAGCCCTTTTTTCGAAGCTCCGAGAGAATGACATTGATCTGTTTTTCATCATCATGAATTTTAGTGGAGAGAATTTTGGTGGCTTCTTCGAAACGGAAAGGTGTGCTTTGGAAGGACTCCCATAATATTTTATGTCTTTTTTTAAGCCATTCCTGAATCATGTTGGGTCCTAATTATAGATAAGCTATCAAATAACATGCTTATATAATAAGCCTTGCTTATTGTTATGTCAAGTTTTTTATATAACTGATAGATTGCCGGCCATGTTGACTTGATGCTTTATTTAGACAGACTCAGAAATAACTCCTGATTTTTAATGTCGTGTTTTTTTTTATGTTCTTTTATCAGAAGGATCCAATATTTCAAACTCGAAATGCCAACCTTCCCACTCTTCAAACATTTGACTGAAATTTTCCATTGTGATTCTTTTTCCAT
>CAZEWV010000516.1:0-2199 GCA_964516025.1 uncultured Eubacteriales bacterium | reverse complement strand
GCTCCAAAAATTGAACACACTGCGCAAGTTGGGTCTCCACATAAACCGGTTCGAAAGAGATGAAAACTACATAATCTCCTTCCTGCCGATCCTCGAAGAGTTGGTCATAAAGCCGGCCCCATTTCTGGTCAAGAAGGCCGGTCTTGATGAACTGTTTATGGAAGGCAGCACGAACCCCGGAATGCTTTTTGAAGGAAAGCTCGTCGGCCATCAGTAAAGCCGATACCGCATAAAAGGCCGCATAGTAGAGGCGGTTCATGGCGAAGGAGAGAGATCCTGCTTCGAATTCACGGCGGGCAGAGGTGATGCTCTCTTCTGCTTTTTCAAACCAGTAACGAACGACCACAGAGCGTTTCTCTTCGGTAATCATAATCGAATCCCATCCCTCATAATTTCATTTCTCAATGGGAGCACGGATATGATTCCTGTGTCCCAGGCTTCTTGATCCACCACTAACGTACTGAAATTTGTTCCAAATTGCAGGTTGACGTCAAAAACAATATCTGTGATTTCATGACGCTTAAATCTGGTAATCGGTTCTGACACCACGATCATAAGATCCACGTCTGATTCATCATCCGCCTCTCCCCTCGCAACGGAACCATACAACACAAAATCCACCACGACGAAATCAGCCATGACTCTTGACTTTATCTGGTGCAACGCTTCAAATTGTTTTTGTGAAATGGGTATTTCATTCATACGAAGTCTCCTTTTAACCACGAATAGCACGAATAACACGAATGTGAAAATAAGGGCACTTTACCATGATTCCATTTCTTCTTTTAATCCTTTAAAAGAAATACTGTTTCCCTGTTGGATAGCCTCTCTGCCCTTTCTCACTCTATCAATAACGTACAGCCGATACATGATGTCATCAATGCTTGCTGAATCGGGCAGTTTGGAAATCACATTTATCGCTTCTTCCCTTAATGTTTCCATTTTATCTTTCTCGCTCCTTTAGATTTTTGATTCGTGCCATTCGTGTAATTCGTGGTTGCTGTTTTTCTTTTCTTTCTCATCCGTGCAATCTGTGTAATCTGCAGATCATTTTTTCTTTTTCCCGGTGACCGCTTTCACCTCAGCCAAGAGATCCCCAAATTTCCCGTAGATTACCTTAACCCCGTCATCCAGATCAAGGCTGATGCGCTGATCAGCGTAGTGGCGCAGTTTTTCATCAAAGGCCTGGAGTTCAACCTGTTGTTTCACGAGCTTGCCCCGCTCCCTTTCCAGTTTCTTGCGGTGGGCCGTTGAGGAGGCGGCGACGGATGAGCCGGGTCAATCGCCTGGCAGTTTCCGGGCTACGGGCCTGGAGCACATTCTTGTCCAGTATTGCCTCGTCCCATTCCCCTCGGTTTATGCCGCAGAGGAGCAGATCAGCGATGACCCTGCTCTCTGATACCTTCAGCGATCCAGCGGTGATGTCGGCTTTGTATCTCATAACCTAACCTTTGTTTATAAAATCAGAATCCATTTCTGGCCTCTGGGGTATACAACTATAAAATCCAGCGTCTATCTAAAAAATTGCTATTGCCTTGGGTGGCGGAAGAACAAAAAACCCCGCTCTCCATCTGTTCAGAGTAACGGGGTTTTTGGGCAATCATAGACCATTTCTAATCCTCTTCCCTGAGCGGGTTGAAAGAAGAAATCTGGTTTGGGAACATTGCTGTCTGCTGTTTATACTCAACTCCTCAAAAAGTCAATGGAAACTCGGCCAGTTAACGAATGGCTGATCCGTGCTATACACGCATCATAACAGACGGTTTTGTCAAATACGGCCCTCCCATTTCGGATTTTGGATTGCGGATTGCGGATTTCATGTTTTCGAGACCATTATAACAGATGGATTTGACATATATGGTCACAACTGAAGAACTTTCCTGAAAATTTTGCATTCTTTTTGATTGCATCCAGATTCATCGGCTTTTTTTGCTATGATGAGGGATGGGTAGAGTAGTTGCAAGGTCGGCCAGGTTTCGTGTCTCACAAGAGCTACCATCTGGATATTTCAGAGAATCAGCACCACAGAAAAACTGACATATCTGCCATTTCGGTCAGCCTTTAAATACTCAACAACTCTTTTGATATCAAGATATCGACAACGAGAGCGCAATCCAAGTGGATGTGCTCAGTGGTATGGTATAAATATATAGGTCAGAGCCCTACTCTCGACATTGAAAATCTTCCATGAAATTCAGC
>CAZEWV010000515.1:0-2200 GCA_964516025.1 uncultured Eubacteriales bacterium | reverse complement strand
GGCCTTTCGGAAACAAGCCAGATCTCCAGAATAAGAATCCACCCCAAGAATCCGGACATGGTCTTTGCGGCCGCACTCGGTCATGTCTATGGGTCCAATGAAGAGAGGGGAGTTTTCCGGTCTAAAGACGGAGGGAAAACATGGGAAAAAGTTCTTTTCCGGGACAGTAAAACAGGCGCTATCGATTTGATCCTTGATCCTCTTAATCCGAGAATTATCTATGCCTCACTCTGGGAGGCCGGACGGACATCGTACAGCTTAACCAGCGGTGGGCCTGGAAGCGGCCTGTTCAAGTCCACAGATGGAGGAGATAACTGGACGGAACTTACCGGGAATAAGGGCCTTCCAGAGGGAGTCATAGGGAAAATTGGAGTCACAGCATCGCCGTCCAGAGCAGGCCGAGTTTGGGCTATTGTTGAAGCCCTTGACGGAGGTGTTTTTCGGTCAGAAGATGGTGGGGAATCGTGGTTGAAAGTTAACACGGACCGCCGGCTTCGGCAGAGAGCCTGGTATTACAGCAGGATTTACGCCGATACCCAGTCATCGGATACCGTCTATGTGCTCAACACAGGATTGTACAGATCGATCGATGGTGGTCAAACATACAGCTCACTCCGTCCCCCTCATGGGGATAATCATGATCTGTGGATAGATCCCCTTGATCCAGACCGGATGATCAACAGCAATGATGGTGGAGCTAACGTGTCCAACAATGGCGGTCTTTCCTGGACCGGACAGGACAATCAACCTACAGCCCAATTTTATCATGTTATTACGGACAACCAGTTCCCTTATTGGGTATATGGAGCCCAGCAGGATAACAGTACAGTCAGGATAGCCAGCCGGACTTCCGGAGGAGGAATCGATAGACCGGATTGGTATCCCGTAGGTGGAGGAGAAAGCGGTCATATCGCTCCCCGCCATGATAATCCAGATATCGTCTATGCAGGAAGTTACGGGGGTCTTATTACACGGTGGGATTATGCAACGCGGCAGCAGCGGATTATCTCTGCATGGCCGGAGAATCCTATGGGATGGGGCGCCGGAGATATAAAGTACCGCTTCGGGTGGACGGCACCTATCGTTGTTTCCCGTTTTGACTCCAATATTCTCTATCACTGTGCGCAGGTGATCTTCAAGACAACCAACTCGGGACAGAGCTGGGAAATTATCAGTTCTGATTTGACAACCAACGACAAGTCCAGACAGCAGAAATCGGGAGGTCCCATCACTAAAGATGACACGTCGGTAGAGTACTACTGCACGATTTTTGCCTTGACTGAATCCTTCCATGATCCCCAAATTCTCTGGGTGGGATCGGATGATGGCCTTGTGCATATCACCAAGGATGGGGGAAAAAACTGGGAGAATATTACTCCCAAGAAAATGCCAAAATGGAGTTTAATCAGCATGATAGAAGCCTCAACGTTTGATGCTGGAACGGCCTATCTTGCCGTAGACAGACATGAATTGGATGATTTTGGTCCTTATGTCTACAAGACGGACAATTTCGGAAAATCCTGGACTTTGATTACAAATGGGCTTCCCTCGAACACTTTTGTCCGGGTGGTTCGCCAAGACCCTAAAAGAAAAGGTCTTTTGTACGCAGGAACAGAGACAGGAGTGTTTGTGTCATTTGATGACGGGGCCAACTGGCAGTCTCTCCAACTCAATTTACCGATTGTTCCCATCCATGACATGGTTGTCAAAGACGACGATCTCGTTGCGGGCACTCACGGACGATCCTTTTGGATTTTGGATGACCTCACCCCTCTCCATCAGATTACTGAAGAGATGACAAAAATGGAGGCCTTTCTTTTCAAGCCAAGAGATGCATACAGGATGGGGGGAGGTGGACGATCCGGACAAAATGTCGGTCAAAATCCTCCGAGCGGTTCTGTTATCTGGTTCTATCTGAAAGAAAAACCTAAAGAAACGGTGTCTTTGGAACTTCTTGACGCACGGGGTCAAATAATCCAGACTATCTCAAGCCGTGCCGCGGCGGCTCAATCTCCGCAACAGACAGGGGCGAGGTTCGGCGGATTTGGCCCACGCCGTTTAGTTGCTGAGGCTGGGATGAACCGGTTTATCTTTGACATGCGATACCCGGGAGCTGAACGTGTCCCTGGTGCGGTTCTTTGGGGCGGGAATCTTAGCGGTCCAACGGCCGTTCCGGGAAAATACCAGGTCAAACTGACGG
>CAZEWV010000514.1:0-2205 GCA_964516025.1 uncultured Eubacteriales bacterium | reverse complement strand
ACCATGGGATCACTTTTCCCGGGCTGTATGCTTTGATAGCAAGGGCACACATGGAAAAATACGGCACAACCCGGGAGCAGCTGGCCATGGTGTCTGTGAAGAACCATAAAAATGGGGCCAAAAATCCTCTGGCCCAGTTCCCATTCGAGATTTCGGTCGATGATGTCCTATGTTCCGTCATGGTGGCCGATCCGCTAAGAATTCTGGACTGCTCGCCCATAACGGATGGGGCCGCAGCTCTCATCCTCTGTCCGGTCGAAAAAGCCAAAGAGCTGGGGAAACCTATCATCAAGATTATCGGAACCGGCCATGCCACAGACACCATTGCTCTCGCCCAGAGAAAAGACATCACGTGGTTGGAAGCCACGTACCTTGCGGCTCAACAGGCTTACGCTATGTCCGGAAAGAAACCCGAAGACATCGATGTCCTCGAAGTCCATGACTGTTTCTCTATCGCTGAGATATGCGTGACCGAGGCTGTGGGGTATTTCGAAAAAGGAAAAGGCGGAGAGGCCGTAGAGCAAGGATTGACGGCTGTAGAGGGAGAAAAACCCGTCAATGTCAGCGGCGGACTAAAATCGAAGGGTCATCCCGTTGGGGCAACCGGTGTGGCTCAGGCCATTGAAATTGTCAAGCAGCTCCGTGGAGAAGCCGGGGAACGACAGATCGAGCAGGCAAGGATTGGCATGACTCAGAACATGGGTGGAAGCGGTGCGAGCACTCTCGTGCATGTCTTTGAAAGAGAATAAGGAAGGAGGATAAGATGTCAACACCATCAAGATACTGGAGAGAGATTCCTCAGAGATACAGGTATGAAGCCAATAAATGCAGTCATTGTGGGAAAATAAATTTTCCTCCCCGACTTATCTGTCCGGAATGTCAGAGCCGGGAGTTTGAAACGACAAAGCTTGCAGAGAAAGGAAAAGTTCTCACCTATACGATCATCCGTGTGGCGCCGCAGCAGTTTGTCGATCAGGCACCGTTTGCCGTTGGGATTGTTGAACTCGAGGATGGCGTGCGTTTGACTGGCCAGATTGTGGACTGTGATATTGATTTGATGAAAATCGGTCAAAAAGTCAAACTCGAATTCAGGAAGATTTATGATGTGGGAGACTCGGGAGTGATCTGCTACGGGTACAAATTTGTTCCAGAAATGTAGAATGAATATAATGAATAAAATTTGGCGGTTAAGGCTGCCCTAGGGGTTGACCCATGTACAGGATAGAAAGCAACATCGATACCCAGAGTAAGGAGTACAAGGATAATTATGCACACATGACAAGGATTATCGCTGAGTACAAAGACCGTCTGACGCGTGTGCAGGAAGGTGGCCCAAAAAAATACAGGGATCTGCAGAAATCCCGGGGGAAACTCCTTCCCAGGGAGCGCCTGGAAAAGCTCTTCGACAGAAATACGCCTTTTGTTGAATTCAGCCCTTTAGCGGCTTGGGATCAATATGACAATGAGGCTCCAGGAGCCGGAATAATTACGGGAATCGGGATTGTTCACGGAAGAGAAGTGCTGGTGGTTGTCAATGATCCCACAGTCAAGGGCGGCACTTATTTCCCCATGACCATAAAAAAGCACATTCGGGCCCAGGAAGTGGCCATGGAGAACCGGCTGCCGTGTATCTACCTTGTCGATTCGGGGGGAATTTTTCTTCCTCTCCAGCACGGAACTTTTCCGGATAAAGAGCATTTTGGCCGTATTTTTTACAACCAGGCCCGTCTCTCGTCACTGGGAATACCGCAGATCTCCATTGTATTGGGATCGTGCACGGCTGGGGGAGCGTATGTTCCGGCAATGAGTGATGAGACGGTGATTGTCAAGCAGCAGGGGACAATTTTTATCGGCGGCCCCCCACTTGTCAAGGCCGCCACGGGAGTGGATGTGACCGGCGAAGAATTGGGAGGCGCGGATGTCCACTGCCGTATTTCCGGTGTCTCGGATTACTATGCCCAAAACGACGAGCATGCGCTTGAGATTGCCAGGAATATAGTTGAAACCCTTGACCCGCCTAAGAAGTTCGAGCTGGGGATGTCCGAGCCCGAAGATCCCTATTATGATCCTAAGGAAATATACGGTATCGTGCCTAGAGATGTCAGAAAACCTTACAATATTAAGGATGTAATTGCCAGAATGGTTGACGGGAGCCGTTTCCAGGAATTTAAGGAAAATTACGGACAGACCCTTGTCTGCGGTTTT
>CAZEWV010000513.1:0-2211 GCA_964516025.1 uncultured Eubacteriales bacterium | reverse complement strand
TAAAGAAACGATTTGTTACGCCCAAAATTTTGACGAATTGCTTACTTTGTTTGACACAGATATTGTGTCTATTGAAAGATTATGCAAAGATTATTTGGCACTTATAGTATGAAACGGTCATTTGAAAGGGCAAAAATAAATATGAAAAAGAAAAAAGAAGATTCGTTGGGGCACAAAATTCTGCGGGCTTTAACCCAGGATCAGGTTATTGAGCTTTTAAATGAGATCTTCAGTTCTCAGGAAATTGAAGAGATCGCTTCATTGCTGGCCAATCTGGATCCTGATATTTCCTCAACTCTCAATGTGTACTTAAATCCTGAAAAAACATCGAAGAAGCCTGAGCCGAAAGTTGTTTCAAATGAAAAACTCATGGAAGAATGGAGGGATCTGTGGGGGGATTGGAAAGAGATTATCTTTAACGCTGGGGATGAAAAAGGAGAATATGTGCATCAGGATTATCATTGGGAAGAACCGTATTTCTGTCATGATGATGTTCTTGGAGACTTGGAAAACATTGCAAAAAAAATGTGGCCTTTGGTCAATAAAGTTCACAGTCTGGAGTTCCGTGGGGATAATGACTTTGAAGACGCATTAAAGGATGTCTTATCCAGTATCCAGGACTTACCTGAGTGGTTGGGTGCCGATTACGAAAGATGGATGGTTGGACCCGTGACAACAAAATGTTTTTTGCAGTGGGAGTGGCTGACTGTAAAGGCAATTAAGAACAGCGCCGTATCCTTTGTAAAACGGATTATTGAAGTCGATAGTGGAATGGACCTTTTTTATCTGAACGACGAGGCCGTTATTGAGTTTTTCCTGTCATTATCCAATAAAGCGCGAAAAGAAATCTATGACGATATGACCGGCAAAAAGAATGCCCGGCTCTGGAAGCCTCACTTGGATTCCTCTCTGTCGAAGTGGTACCGGATTTATCACGGCTTTTCCCAATTCTATGCACCGGGAAAGTTTTTGGAAAACTGCAGGAATTCTATTGATGAGGATTGGGAGTACGGTTTACCTCTACTTGAGCATTTGATCAAACTCAAGGACTATGCAGAAGCGGAAAAAATTGTACGGCAAACATGCTCCAGTTATCTTGATTACAGGACAGATAAGCCCTGGGAGCCGGAGCAATCGCTTTTCATTGATTTTTTCTTGAATTACCATGGGATTTCCGATAGAAAGCCTTTGACGCTTTTATCCTATTGGAAGTCCATAGCCAAAGGCTTGGGACAGAAAGAGCGTGCAGCGGCTCTTGATTTACAAATAATCATCTGCAAAAAGCTTTTTAGATGGGATGATGTTGTTAATGCTTTTAAAGATGTGAGATCGCTTTCCTATAAAGATCTGGCGTCAAGGTTATTTCACCAGTGGAAGTTGTATATTCTAAAACGGAACATCCAGAGAAGTCTGAGAGAGGACATCGAGGCACAAACAACCTGGATTTATTGGCTGTTAGAGACAGGGTGGGATGACGCAAAAGACAAGATATGGTTTGAGAAGCAAGTCTTGCAATGGCTTGAGTTTCTGCTCGAAAATCCTGAACAATTTGAAAGACAGAGAGATTTGATTTATATACTATCAAATGATTTGGCGCAGGACTTCCCTTTCAAAAAAAATTATCCCAAATTATTCAAATATGTTTTGAATTACGGATATGCGGAATTAACAAACAAGTCCCGTATCGCCTGGCTGAAAAGGATGAATGGGGAGAAATTCCTGCCGTTACTGATAAAATGCTGGAAAAAAAATATCGGATGCCTCGTTCCTGATCCCTCCAATGCTCATAACTCACGTTATCATGATCATGCCCATTGGATGGCAGTTGTAAAGGAGCTCAATCCTTCACTCTATACGAATATGATAAATCAATGGAAAATCGATCACCATAGGAGAAGAAATCTCTGGGCCGCACTTAAAGAGATGGCTTTGCCGTTTTGATCAAATATAATCCACAGAGTATGGCCTTGGTGAATTTAATCAGGCGGTATGCAAAACTGACGGCGAGGTCTCATTGGTCAAGCCTGAAGTCATAGAGAACAGAATAAAGAAGCTCCATGACTATTCAATCAATACTTAAAGTCCTTGAATAGTATGTGGACAGCGTCACAATCATCTATCACTTTTTTGCATTTTTCATAAAAATCCAAACACCGGGATTGAACCTCTTGGACATCTTTTTTATCCATCCATCCGTAATGGAGGAGATAA
>CAZEWV010000512.1:0-2217 GCA_964516025.1 uncultured Eubacteriales bacterium | reverse complement strand
AAATGAGATTGCCACGCCTGTTCCGAGCGAAGCGAAGGAATCTCAAGGCTCCTCGTAATGACAGAGAGGAATTGCCACGCTACGCTCGAAATGACAAGATCCCCAATTTACTGGCATTTGCAATTGCACTGTTTCTTCTTTTTTCATTCTGGTCGATTTCACTGAGTCAGATCTTTTTAACTTGTGCATTAATCTTTTGGATTATCCTGCTTGTCACAAAAAGACAGAAATTTGAAATTCCAAGATTTTTCTGGCCACTCGTGATCTATGCCCTCCTTTCTCTTATCTCCTCCTTTCGTTCGGTCAATGCTGAAGTAAGCCTCATCGACTCCAAAGATCTTCTTCTTTTTCTCGTTGTCCCCATAACCTATATGGGTTTGAGAAAGGAAAAAAGCTTAAATCTTGGAAACTTGGCTCTTGTGACCTCTGTCTGGATCAGCATTTTTTATTCCCTGTTTTCCTACTTTTTTGCTCCTTCACAGTCTCAAAGAATTACCGGTTTTATGGGCCATTACATGACACAGGCCGGGCTGTTCCTCCTTTTTATCGCACTCGCCCTGGGTATCTTGTTTTTCTCTCGTAACAAACTTCGATTTCTCTGGGGAGCGACTCTATTCTTTGCCACCTTGATCCTCATTTTAACCTACACACGGAGTGCCTGGATTGGTACTGCCGTGGCCGCATCTGTCATCCTCTTTCTCTATAAACCCAAAACGCTCGTCCTCATTCCGATTATCCTCGGCCTTGTCTTTCTTGTCAGTCCAAAAAACATCAAGCGTAGAGCTTTGAGTATCTTCAGTCTCAAAGGATCCTCCAATTTTCAGCGGATAGAGTACGTCAAAGCAGGGCTTAAAATCATGATAGCCAAGCCTTTTTTTGGCACTGGCCCGGATACTGTGGACATGGAATTTCAGCTTCCCAAGTACGGACTGTCAGAAGATGCAAAGCATAATGTTCATCTCCATAATAATATCCTGCAGATTGGAGCCGAAAGGGGAATCCCGGCTCTTCTGGCCTGGCTGGCATTTTTGCTGTTGGCTTTTATGGATCTCCGCAAACTCTTAAAAGACAAAAACCCACACATCTATCCATTGGCCGCCGGGGCTCTGGCTGCACTGGCCGGTCTCTTTGTCGCTGGTTTTTTTGAATATAATTTTGGAGATTCGGAAATCACAACACTTTTTCTCTATGTGCTGACAATCCCGTTTGTGGCGGAACAGATGTCCTTGCGAGGAAAGAAATGACGAAGCAATCTCAGTTGATGAGATCGCCACGCTGCGCTCGCGATGACAGAGTGAGATCGCCGCGTTGTAAGGCTCCTCGTAATGACATGATAAGATCGCCACGCTGCGCTCGCGATGACAAGGGAGAGATTGCGACGCTGTGCCCGCAATGACGAAATGAAAAAAATACTGCGGATTGTTTTTGTAGTATTCCTGATCTATGCCCTGTGGCTGGGTGTCGGCATGCTTTCTTATAAGCAGCACGACTCAACTCCTATCCAAGACTCCTTCCACGAAATCCAGGGAGTTTACCACATTCACACAACTCACTCGGATGGCACTAAAACTCCAGAGGAGATCGCAAAAATCGCCTCTTTTGCCTCAATTAATTTTATCATCATAACAGATCATGGAAATCCCAACTTTGAATCCATCTCCGCAGAGGGGTGGAAAGAGGACGTTCTTGTCCTAGCCGGATCAGAGCTTTCGACAAGCCGGGGACATCTTGTGGCCTTGGATTTTGATCTTCCAAACAGCAATTTCTTTCAGGACGCCGACAGAGCCGCATACCAGGTAGAACGCCTAAATGGTTTTTCGATAATCGCCCACCCGTATTCTAAAATCCAATGGACTTGGGGAGAATCCCTGTATTCTTCAGGTATCGAGATCATTAATGCCGACTCCATGTTGAAAAACCGGATCTGGCGCTGGATCCCCTTCACACCCAGCTTGATTTTAAAACCTCAATACTTCCTCCTAAAAATTCTCAATGTTCCCCATAAAAACCTTTTCAAGTGGGACTCCCTCAGCCATAATTACCAAATCTACGCCTATTTCAGCACAGACGCCCATCTTCTCTACAAACCATTGATGTTTTTCCTGAGACTTCATCTCCTCCTCGAAAGACCACTCTCCACTGAATTCAAAGAGGCCAAAAATCAGGTCTTTGACGCTTTAAAACATGGGCAGTTCTACAGCGCCATCGATGCCGCAG
>CAZEWV010000511.1:0-2221 GCA_964516025.1 uncultured Eubacteriales bacterium | reverse complement strand
AGGAAGCCAATGTTGGATTTTCTATGTTCATCAGTATGGGAAATAAAGCGGGAGTCAACGAAAATGAGCTTCTGCTCTATCTGAAAGAAGCCAAAAACACCGATGTCATTCTAATGTACCTCGAAGATCTTGTGAATGGAAGAGAATTTATGACCATTGCCAGAGAAATCACCAGCCACCCCACAAATCCCAAACCAATAATCGCCTTGAAGGCCGGCCGGACACGTCTGGGAGCCAAAGCCGCTTCTTCTCATACCGGATCTCTGGCCGGTTCGGATAAAGTCTATGATGCTATCTTCGAACAGTGTGGGGTGCTTCGAGGAAATTCCCTGGAAGAAGTGTTCGACATCGTAAAAGCCTTTTCCAGTCAACCCAAACCCAAAGGAAACAACGTTGTGATTATAACGAACTCCGGAGGCCCTGGGATACTAGCCACTGACGCTCTCATCCAAAACGGACTGGAAATCGCTCCCTTTTCACCAAGTCTTAGGAAGAAGCTCAAAAGCTTCCTGCCCCCCATGGCTAATATTAACAATCCTATTGACCTGATCGCAGAAGCTCAACATGAGCTTTATGAAACCGCTCTTCGAGAAACACTCACTCAAAAGGACATTCATTCCGCTCTCATCATTCTCACTCCTACGGCCTTCACAAATGTAGAGAAAATTGCAAAAACCATAGTCACAGCAGCCAATACTTTCAACAAACCTATCCTCTGCTGCTTCCTCGGAATCTATGACGTGTCAGGAGGCATCGATATCCTTGAAGAAAACGGGATCCCGACATACAGATTTCCCGAATCCGCCGCACGGGTCCTGGCGGAGATGACAAAATTTACGGAGTGGCTCAGCCGTCCTAAAACCGGAATCAAAAAATACAAGGTTAACAAATCCAAAGCCAAAGAGATTTTTGATGCGGTGAGGAAAGAGAGGAGATCTTTCCTCTTCGAACAAGAAGCCTATGATGTGCTGAAAGCGTATAAATTTCCCGTGATCCGTTCTCAAATTGCCACCAGTGAAAAAGAAGCCCAGGAAGCCGCCGAAGCTATCGGTTTCCCTGTTGTTCTTAAAATCGTCTCTCCGGACATCCTCCATAAAATTGATTTTGGAGGGGTCGAACTTAACATTCAGAATAAGATTGAAGTGAAGGCGGCCTATCAAAATATCCTCAAAAACGTCGGGAAAAGAAAACCAAATGCGAAAATTGTTGGAGTGATCGTGGAAGAAATGGCTCGAAAAGGAAAAGAAGTCATCCTGGGTATGAACAGAGATCCCCAGTTTGGTCCAACCTTGATGTTTGGACTTGGGGGCATCTACGTTGAGGCTCTTGAGGATGTCACCTTTCGTCTTGCGCCCATAAGGGAACTTACGGCTGAAATCATGATTAAAAAGACCAAAACATATAAACTTCTTGAAGGCTTTCGCGGGGATCCTATCTATGATACAGAGGCCATCGCTGATTGTCTAAAGAGGCTGTCTCAGCTTGTGACAGACTTTGATGAAATCAAAGAATTGGATTTAAATCCTCTAATCGTCTTTCAAAAAGGAAGAGGATGCTCCATTGTCGATGCACGAATCATCCTGTCCTGAGCACAATCTTTCGAAGAAAGAAAAACATGTCCCTTTGCTTGCGCACTCCCTGAACCTCATCTATAATACGTGTGTCATAATAAGTTGTTTTCATGAGCCTTTTTAAAAAGACAAAAAAAAACAAAGCCTGCGTCATCGGACTGGATGGCGTCCCCTTTTCTCTTATAAAAGATCTCACGCAGAAAGGTGTAATGCCGGCTTTCGCTCAACTCATCGAGAGAGGTTCACTTCACAAGATGAAAGCCAGTCTTCCTGAAATTTCATCCGTAAGCTGGACTGATTTTATGACAGGCACAAATTCCGGAACACACGGCATCTTCGGCTTTACGGATTTAAAAGACAATTCATACGACCTCAGATTCCCCAACTTTTCAGATATGAAAAAAGAAACGTTTTGGGACAACCTCGGTTTGAACAAAAAAAAGAGCATCATCATCAACCAACCGTCCACCTATCCTGCCCGCCAGATCAATGGTGTGCTGATATCCGGATTTGTCGCTCTGGATTTATCAAAAGCTGTGTTCCCCCGAACTATCGAAAACACTCTTAATCAAATGGACTACCACATCGATATCGACACCCTGAAATCTCGGGAAGACCATGATTTTCTTTGGGACGAATTATCAAAAACT
>CAZEWV010000510.1:0-2239 GCA_964516025.1 uncultured Eubacteriales bacterium | reverse complement strand
CTTCCCATGGACATCAAATCGGGATGGAATGGTCTGACAATTTATCCAAAAAATCCGAATATTATCTATGTCCGGATGGATGAGGAAGACAATCTAGGATTTGATCTAAGAGCAAACCGCGCTAATTTCAGAGCGAGAAGATTTTTCAAGGATGGTTTTAATTTCGACGATTTCAAGTCCTTTAAAATCAATTCCAGCCTGGCAAGAATGGTCAAGTTTGAATCCATCCAAGCTGAAGATGAAGCTGGTCTGGTAGAAAAACTGAATGAATCTATCAAAGACAAGGAATTCCAGATAAAAATCGGGATCGACTTAACTGTATTTATCAAGACAGCCCGCAAGGCTTATAAAGACAACAAAGATATTCTGGACATGATGGACTCAGTCCAAGAAGTGCTAGATATGCCGGCAGCCGAAGCCACGGAAGAAGGGAAAGAAGACAAAAATACCGCCGGCCGATACCAGGTGATCAACCGTTACATCTTGCAGCTCCTCTACGGCGGCGCACTTGCAGAGATGGAACCTATCACAAAAAATGGTGTGGTTTACAGGTCGGACGACTTGGGAGAAACCTGGAAAAAAATGACTGAATACAAAATCTCGGGCGGCAGCGCTGTGATCAACAGCATTGAAGCGGGTTATGCAGGCCGCATCGAAGTGGACCCGAACGACGAAAACAAACTCTACGCCGTTGAAACCAGGGTTGTGGTGTCGGATGACGCAGGAAAAACCTTTAAGTCCCCACCATGGTCCGGAACCGGGGGAACCCATAGGGCTCACGTCGATACACGAGGCATCTGGATCGATCCCCTCAACTCCAATCATATCCTCAACGGCAATGACGGCGGTGTGTCTGAAACCTGGGACGGAGGGAAACACTGGTCCCAGAAAGAGACCATCAGCGCCCAGCAGTTTTACGATGTTTCAGTCGACAGCGAATTCCCCTACAACGTCATGGGCGGCACACAGGACAACGGCTGCTGGATGGGACCTTCTCGGAACCGAAACCGATACGGTGTTTTTCCTGCGGACTGGACCTATCTTCCCTCAGGAGATGGATATTACGTTGTCCGCGACTGGTGGAATCCTGAATTCGTCTATTATGAAAGTCAGTTCGGCGTCTCGAACCGGATGAACCTGAAGACAGGACAGACGATAAGGCTACAAGTACGCAATACACCCGAAGAAAATGCCGCCGGAAAACCGGCTCAAAGGTACCAGTGGGACGCCCCCATTCACCTTTCTCCCCACAACCCGGGCATTGTTTATATCGCTTCCCAGTACGTTCACAGATCTTACCAGCGCGGTGAACCCGGCACTTGGGAAACCATCAGCCCGGATCTCAGTAAGGCCGATAAAAGCAAGCTCGCAGAATCTAAGAAAACAAACCTTCAGTGGGCCACTGTTTATACCTTTGCCGAATCCCCCGTCAAACCCGGTGTTCTCTGGGCCGGAACGGATGACGGCAATTTACAAATGAGCAAGAATGCCGGGATCATCTGGATCAATATTACGGACAAATTCTATGACAATTCGGGAAAACTGAAAAAAAACCCTCCTAAAGGAGCGGCACTTCCCTATGATCACTGGGTATCTCGAGTCGAGCCCTCCAACCATGATGTCAATGTCTGCTATGTCACCTATTCCGGTTACCGAACCCACACCGAAGACACGTCCTATATCTACGTCACACGGGACATGGGGGAAACCTGGGAGGATATCAGCGGCGGTATGATGAATCCTGTGCGCGATATCAATGAAGATCCCGACAATCCCAATGTCCTCTATCTAGGAACGGACTACGGCGTATTTGTCAGCATCGACAGCGGCAAAAACTGGACAAACATCTCAGAAGATGCCCCGGATGTCATCATCATGGATATGGATATCCAGGAAAGAGAAAGAGATCTGGCACTTGCGACCTATGGACGTGGATTTTATATCGTAGATATCTATCCTTTTAAAGAATTTTCGCCCGAAGTGTTCGAGGAAGAAGCTCATCTTTTTGATGTGCAGCGAACGGTTAAATGGGCCATGATCGAACGGCGCGGAGGGGGCTATGGAGAATACGCCGTAACTCCAAATCCTACTCCCGCTGCTCAAACAGTGATCTATTATAACCTGAAAAACAAAGCCAAATCAGTGAAGCTGGCTATTAAGGATCTGGAAGGTAATCTACTCCAAGAAGTCCGGGGCAAGGGTGATCCCGGTCTCCATAAAGCCGTTTGGAATCTCAGAA
>CAZEWV010000509.1:0-2250 GCA_964516025.1 uncultured Eubacteriales bacterium | reverse complement strand
ATATGTGTTTTTGAGAATAAATCCAGACGAGGCAGATCTTTTCTCAATCCTCCAAAGGCTGAATAATGATCGTTCCTGTCATGAACGATGGATGTTTCGACGCCTCTATTTCCGAGGGCTTTGCAGAAGTCCTCCCGCCTTTGAACATGGAGCGTATACAGTCCGAAACCGCTCTTTCGGTCCGGGTTGGATTCCAACAAAGTGATTCCGTCCACCATGCTAAGAGCCTTTTGGTATCGTCCAACAATATGTTCTCTTCTCTTGAGTATGGAATCTAATTCCCGAATATTGGCCAGTCCGATAGCTGCATGGATATTTGTCATGTGGTAGCCATACCCTGTTTCATGGATGTCAAAATCATAATATCCAGCTGCATTCGGTTTTCGGTTGAGCTTGTCTATTCCAAACCAGCGTCTTCTTAATGCAGCTTGAAAATGCTGGTCATAAAGGGCAAGGAGCATCCCGCCTTCAGCTGAAGTGATCTGCTGAACGGCCCGGAAGGAAAAACAGGTAAAGGAGGACAAACTTCCTACGGGATTGTTTTTGTAAAACGCGCCGATGGCATCGCTGGCGTCCTCAATGACCGTGAGTTTAAATCTTTTGGCAATGGAGTGAATCTCATCCATATCACAGGGATAACCGCCCCAATGGCTGCAAAGAATGGCTTTTGTCCGTTTGGTGATTCTGTTTTCAATGTCCTTGGGATTTATATTTCCTGTGTTGTATTGAATATCGGCAAAGATAGGTGTGGCAAACTGCTCGAGAATAGGAGAATTGGTGGCTGTGCATGTTTGTGCCGATGTGATGACTTCGTCACCCGGACCAACACCTGAAAGAGCAAGGGCTAGTCGGATGGCGGATGCGACTGAATTAACGGCTACGGCATTCTTTACATGAAGCGTTTTCTGAAACGCCTTTTCGAAATCGGCAACGATGGCTCCCTGGCCGATCCAACGGCTGTTGATGATTTTCAGGACTTCTTGAGAAGCATTTGGGGACACATACGGAAAAAACATGACAATTTTTTTATCTGGAGTCATCTCACCATCCTTCCTGAATACACGCGATGATGTATTCAACATCGGCATCCGATAAAAAATTGTGTAGAGGAAGAGAGATGTGAGAGAGATTGAATTTATCCAAAGTTTTCAAGTTGTCCTGCCGGGGGCTGAAAATTGTGTGGCTATCTATCCGTAGATGAACGACGCTAACTTCAATGCCTTTGGCTTTCATTTTTTTTACAAAATCTTCACGATTATCCACATGCATTGTAAAAAGCCAATTTGCACTTACGCGATCGTCCGCAGTGTCAAAAAGGGTGATCCCTGATTGGCCCTCCAGTCCTTTCCTGTATGTTTTAACGATTTGACTTCTTCTTTTTAAATGTATCTCTAGATCTTTTAGATGTTCAACACCAAGGGATGCCGCGATATCATTCATGTGGTACTTGTAGCCGATTTCATAGACATCCCATATCGGTTCCCCAAGGATTGACGGTTTTCTTTTTTTTCTGTCGATCCCATACCACCGCTTTCGTCTGGCCTTTTGGAAGTCGTCTTCATGAGTAAAACACATCATTCCACCATCCCCTGTGGTGATATGTTTGATGGCTTGAAAAGAAAAACATGTGAATGGAGAAATGCTGCCGATGCTAAGTCCCTTGTATGTAGCACCGAGAGCATGGGCGGCATCCTCAATCACCGGGAGATCGTATTTTGAGGCAACGGCATGGATTTCATCCAAATCACAGGGGTATCCGGCCCAGTGGACGGCCAGAATAGCTTTAGTTCTTTTGGTGATTCTGTGCTCAATATCAAAGGGATTCATATTGCCGGTCAAATACTGTATATCCGTAAAAACAGGTTTGGCGTAGTGAGCCAAAATGGCATGACTGGTTGCCATCATGGTTTGAGCCGTGGTGATCACTTCATCGTTCGGCCCGACTCCGGCCACAGCCAAAGCCAGGTGGAGTGCGGTTGTTCCGCTTGTAACTCCAATTGCATAGGGGACATTCAAGTGATTTTTGAACGCTGACTCGAATTCTGCAACAACGGGACCTTCCCCGATATAGCCGCTCCTGAGAGTCAAGCAGGCTCTTTCTATGGCCCTTTCTGAAACATATGGGGCAAACATTCTGATCTCTTTTTTGTTAGATTTATTCATGATTCTTTTGAATATCTTGGATGGCCAAACAGACTTCTTGAATCTGTGAGGAAGTCAGGGCTAATCCGGAAGGGAGATAGAGCCCTT
>CAZEWV010000508.1:0-2254 GCA_964516025.1 uncultured Eubacteriales bacterium | reverse complement strand
ATGGAAACATTCGGCTGGCTGTCCATCCTTCCTCCGCTCCTGGCCATCTTTCTAGCCATCAAGACAAAACATGTCTATATCTCCCTCACATTGGGGATCTGGCTGGGATGGACCATCATCCATAACTGGAATCCCTTGACCGGTCTCATCCAAACCGTCAATGTACTCGTCTCGGTGTTTCAGGATGCCGACAACACCAGGGTTGTTCTTTTCTCTGCGATGATGGGCGCCATCATCACCTTCACCCAGTATTCAGGAGGCATGAAGGGATTTGTCAATTGGGTGACAAGGAAGGGATTGGTCAAAACCCGGAAATCGGCCGGTCTCCTGGCTTGGTTTCTGGGATTTGTCATTTTTATTGAGGCTAACATCTGTGTGCTTGTCTCCGGAGCGGTTTCCAGGCCTATTTTTGATAAACTCAAGGTGTCGCGGGAAAAATTGAGTTATATTCTAGACTCGACATCCGCGCCTAAATGTATCCTCATTCCCCTCAACGCCTGGGGAGCATTTGTCATCGGGCTCCTGGCCACACAGGGCGTAGAAAATCCAATACGGATGCTGGTGTCATCGATGCCCTTTAATTTTTATGCCATTATCGCCCTGCTGATCGTCCTTGTGGTCGTGTTGACAGGAAAAGATATCGGACCCATGCGCAAGGCCGAAAAAAGAGTGCTCGAAGAAAACAAACTCCTCCGCGACGGCGCCGAACCGCTGATCTCCGAGGATGTTGTGATGATGGATGAAAAAAAAGGCATTCCTCCCCGGGCCATCAACATGATCCTCCCGGTAGGTGTCATGGTGATTATGATGCCGGTGGTCCTACTCATTACGGGAAAGGGGAACATAATGGAAGGATCGGGCTCTCTTTCCGTTCTCTGGTCGGTTCTCGCCGGATTGGCCGTTGGGGCTGTTGCATACCGGGCTCAGAATATTATGCGTACCAAGGAGATCACAGATATTTTCATGAAAGGTGTCGGTGGTCTCATTCCTCTGGCCAGCCTGATGATCCTCGCCTTTGCCATAGGAGACACGTGCGAGGCTCTGGGCACAGGACCCTTTGTGGCCCAGGCAGCAAAATCCACTCTTCCCACCGGAATTATCCCGGCTGTGTTGTTCCTTGTGTCCTGTTTTATTGCCTTTTCCACGGGCACATCCTGGGGAACGTTTGCCATCATGATCCCCATCGCTGTGCCTATGATCAACCTCATCGGGCTTAATCCCGGATTGGTGATCGCCACCGTGCTGGGAGGCGGTGTTTTCGGAGACCACTGCTCCCCCATTTCAGACACCACCATCATTTCTTCCATGGCTTCGGCAACCGACCACATCGAACATGTGCGCACCCAGCTTCCCTACGCACTGATTGCAGGAGGGCTGGCCTTATGCCTCTTCCTTATTTTTGGCTTTATTCTCTAGCCAGCCTTTTTTTCTATTTCTTCACAAAACGGATGTTTTTCACGCGGCCCGCATTTACTGTAAAAGATGTCACATTGTTCCTTTCATCACGGTCAAAGTTCAAGATAAGCCTTCCTACATTATATCTGTCTTCTCTCTGCAGGAGGAGAATCCCTCCGGGATAGGGCCTGTGTGGTTTTTTTTGCTGCAAATGCAGCTTGTCCTCTTTGAAAAAGATGCGGTAGGTCACATCCAGTTCATCACTGTAGTAGTCTCCCACATATTCCTCGCGTTGTTTGGCATCCAGTGTTTCACGCGGAATTTTAGTAGTTTTGGAATCAGGCTTCTTTTTAGGAGTTTTAGCGACATCCGACTTCTTTTTTTCAGGATTGAATTGGTCCGCCAGATAGATATCGGCAACCTGCTTTGCAAGACGGCTGGGATTGATATTCCCCAAGTTGGCCAGTACGATCACTGAAAATTTCTGTTCGGGAAAGCGGATCATGTCGGCCCGGAAGCCAACAAACGAACCACCATGACTGACCATCTTTAGGCCTTTATACTCGTTTATACCAAGCCCAAAGGCATAGTCGAGTTTTTCACCGCTGTTGAGATTTCCGGGGGTCAACATTTTATCTATCAATCTCAAGTCAGCGTTGCCCAGTTTATTGTCGTAAAAATTCCGATCCCAAAGAAGCAGATCGTCAACCGAAGTGAACACGCCCCCATCTCCGATCATTCCCAGTGTGGTCATGTTGATCCGAAAATCCCCGCCTTTCTTTCGTCCATAGCCGGAGGCACGGTTTTTCACAATTTGAGTAAAATCATCATGAAAATGAGTATGGGTCATCCCCAGAGG
>CAZEWV010000507.1:0-2260 GCA_964516025.1 uncultured Eubacteriales bacterium | reverse complement strand
TGGACATCAATGCCGGGTATATGGACCGTGTCGTTCAAGTGCATGAGGGATGTGTGTACATGGATTTGAACGAGAGTTTTTTAAAAGAAAAAGGTCACGGCATTTACGAAAGAATCGACCTTTCGCTTCTTCCGGATTTTTACCTGGCCTATAAGCCCGATTTGGGCAAAATTTCGGGAAGGATTCTGCACGACATCCAGAAGGGATATGAGACAGGAGACAAGCACACCATTTCTACTTTAAACCGCCTGGCGGATATCGCTCAAGAAGGAAAAGTGGCCCTGGAACTGGGTGAGAAAAATAAATTTTTTGATTTGATGAATTTGAACTTCGATCTGAGATCTAAAATCATGTTCATCACCGAGACCAATAAAGAACTCATCCAAGCCGCTCGACGGTGTGGAGCCTCCGCGAAATTCGCCGGATCAGGGGGATCCATTATTGGCATATATCGAGGAGAAGCCATGTTCGATTTGCTGGTTTCTGAACTGGGGAAACTTCAAGCTGAAGTTATCCATCCTCTATCTGAATAAACACAATCGTGATAAGAAACAAAAAGTCGTTTATGTTGAAAGTGTTCGTGATTCTTATCCTTTTCTCTTTTTCCTGCAGTCCGGAGCGGAAGATCACAGTTTTAAAACTCGGTCACGGCCTGGCTCCGTCTCATTCTGTCCATAAGGCCATGGAATTTATGGCCAAACGTGTGGGAGAAAAATCAGAGGGCAGAATGAGGATCGACATCTATCCTTCCGAGCAGTTGGGTTCCGAGCGGGAATGTTTGGAACTTCTTCAGATCGGCAGCCTCGATATGACAAAAGTTTCCTGCAGTGTTTTGGAAGGATTTGTGCCGGCCATGAGTGTTTTGAGCCTTCCCTATATTTTCAGGGATGAAGAACACCGTTTTAAAGTTCTGGAAGGGGAGGTCGGAAAACACCTGCTTTTGAAGGGAGAAGAATACTGGCTCCGTGGACTTTGCTACTTTGATGCTGGGACCCGCAGTTTTTACTCAAAGGAAAAACCCATTTTAAATCCGGGTGATCTTGCAGGATTAAAGATCCGGACTCAAGAGAGTCCCACTTCCATCAAAATGGTTCAAGCCATGGGAGGGTCTCCAACTCCAATCGCCTGGGGCGAGCTGTATTCCGCTCTCCAGCAGGGAGTGGTGGATGGGGCTGAAAACAATCCTCCGAGCTTTTATCTCTCCCGGCATTATGAAGTCTGCAAGTTTTACTCTCTAGATGAACATACAGGAGTGCCCGATATCCTCTTGATCAGCACAAAAACCTGGGAGGATCTATCCGCAGAGGCCAAACAGATTCTGCAGGAGGCGGCAGAGGAATGTGCCCAGCTCCAAAAAACATTGTGGAAAGACGCTACGAGGCTGGCTCTAGAAAGTGTCCAAAAAGCCGGAGTTGAGATTCACTATCCAAATAAAACCGAATTTATCCAAAAAGTTCAATCCATGTATGATTACTATAGATCTTTGCCGGAGATCGACAGGATTATCCAGCAGATTAAAAACCTCAAATGAGACTCCGGAACATTAAAACATCCGTCGATAAAGTTTTGGAATGGACACTGATTATCCTCATGGCGGCAAATGTGTTGAATGTTTTATGGCAGGTCTTTACACGTTTCGTGTTGAAGAATCCAAGTTCCTTTACCGAAGAGCTGGCCAGGTATCTTCTCATTTGGGTCGGACTGTTGGGAGCCAGTTATGTTGCCGGACGAAAAATGCATCTGGCCATCGATGTCTTGATCAACCGGCTTACGGGAAGAGCCCGGCGTTTGGCCGAATATCTCATCGAGGTTTCGATTTTTATTTTTGCTCTTTTTGTGATGGTTTTTGGTGGGCTCCGCTTGGTGATCATCACTCACACCCTCAATCAGATCTCGGCTGTTTTGCGCATCAAGCTGGCGTATGTCTACCTTGTGCTTCCGTTGAGCGGATTGCTCCTCATATTTTATTCCATCATATTTATGGCTGAGATTTATAGGAAACAAAAAAACATCGCTGGAGCCCTATGATGGAGTTCCTTCATGTCTTTGTGCTCGTTATAAGCTTTATCTTTCTTCTCCTGCTGGGCGTGCCCATATCTTTTAGTATTGGACTGGCGACTGTGTCCACGCTGTTGCTCGGGATTAACATGGGGCCGGCCCTGACGACGATGGCTCAGAGGATGGCCACGGGACTGGACAGTTTTGCCCTTCTTGCGATTCCTTTCTTTATTCTCTCCGGTCAGCTCATGAACAGGGGAGG
>CAZEWV010000506.1:0-2276 GCA_964516025.1 uncultured Eubacteriales bacterium | reverse complement strand
CCCCACGGATTGAGCTCGACAACTACACTTTAGATCTGGGTTTAATCCTCGATACAGAAAGCATAGAGACACAAACCAAGATCAAAAATAGCGGTGAATTGGAACTCTTGGTAGAATTTGCGCACAAGGATGCCCAGTTCTATCAGGGAAACAAGCAGATCAAATCCAAGATCAGTGTTGCGGCGGGAAAATCAACGGATATTACCATTAAAATGTCTGCGCGGGAACGAACTGGACTGCTCCGGGAATATGTGATGATCAAGTCAAACGACAAGAGGCGGCCAACTCTTTCCCTCTATCTTTCCGGCTATTCGGTGACGACAAAACAGCTCAAGGAGCTTTTTAAAAAATATGAAAGCGTGTTGAAGTAGACGGATGCTGCAGGCCAATTTCCTCTTTGCCGTTGCCCGGATTCTTGATTTTGTTTTCTCAGCCTACACTATTGTAATAGTCTTTCGTGTCATTTTGTCCTGGATCCAGATTCCCTCTCTGTACCAAGTGGCTGTTATCGTCTATAAGCTGACGGAGCCTCTGCTCAAGCCCATCCGGAAGTATGTTCCGCCCCACAAAATGGGTGGTCTGGACCTAAGCCCAATGATCCTTCTTATTATCCTCATGTTTATCCGTTCCTTTGTGATCCGTTCTTTAACCCAGTATGCGATGCAGCTTCCTCGCCCCGGATTTTAAAATCTTTGAGATTAAAAAAACAACTTTTCAATGTGAAAGTGCAGCCGAAGGCGAAGAAGGTGGGGGTGGAGAAGATAAATGACAACACTTACAAAGTCCGAGTGCATGCGGTGCCGGAAAAAGGGGCTGCCAACAAAGAGGTCATCGTTTCGCTTGCTGCCTATTTCGATGTCCCCTCTTCAAGAGTCAGGATTGTCAGAGGCAAAACCTTGCGGAATAAAGTGGTCTTGATTGAAGAAAAAGAGTGAGATTGTGTCGTCGTGTCATCGCGAGCGCAGCGTGGCGATCTCATCAAACGAGATTGCTTCGTCATTTCATTTCGCAATGACAGGTATCAAGTCATCACGAGCGCAGCGTGGCGATCTCAACCTTTTCTTTTAAATGATTTTTTGATAGAAAGGGGGGACGGGAGTCAATATGGAACTCTATAACCTGGTTAGCTTTTTAGGGATTTTTATAATCGCCTTTCTGGCCTGGTTGTGTTCGTCCAACAAACGCATCATCAACTGGCGGCTTATCCTCTGGGGGATAGGACTCCAGCTTGTCTTAGCCTTTTTTATTTTTGTCATCCCCGTAGGAAGCAAGATTTTTTTGTTTATAAACAATATTGTTGTCTCTGTGCTCGACACATCCAAAGCGGGCCTGGAATTTCTTTTTGGACGGCTGGCTCTTTCACCCGGAGCGGTCAATGCAAGTGGGGAAACCTCGATTGGGTACATCCTGGCTATCCAGGGGCTGCCCACAATCATCTTTTTTGCGGCTCTTGTGGCTGCGCTTTACTACCTCAAAGTGATGCCCCTTATCATACGCGGATTTTCCTATGTGTTTACAAAACTCATGCGGGTAAGCGGTGCAGAGGCGTTGAGTGCATCGAGCAACATCTTTGTCGGTGTGGAATCCGCCCTGGTTGTCAAACCCCATCTCAAGGACATGACAAAGTCCGAGCTGACGACGATTTTGGCGGCATCCATGGGAACGATCGCCTCTACGGTGCTGGCCATATATGTCTCATTTCTCCATGGAGAGATGCCTACAATTGCCGGCCATCTGATTTCAGCCTCAGTTATATCGGCTCCTGCGGCTGTGGTTCTTTCCAAACTGATAGTTCCGGAAACAGAAACGCCCAAAACCCTCGGAATTAATGTCAAACCCCATTACGAGAGGGATGACAATCTCATCATGGCCATCATCAACGGCGCCTGGAGTGGTCTGCGGCTTTTAGGTGGGATTGTGACACTACTCATCGCCTTTCTCGGAATTCTGGCTTTGATGGACCTTGTCCTCGGTTTTCTGGGAGGGTATCTTAACGGCTGGTTCAACTGGAATTTTGACTGGACGCTTCAGTCCCTGCTCGGATATGCCTTTTATCCTATAACACTCATCCTGGGAGTCCCATCGGCCGATGCCATGGAGATCGCCCGGATAATAGGCGAACGATCGGTCACAACAGAACTGGTGTCCTACCAGCATCTGGCCCAGCTTTTGTCGGACAACGCGCTGATCCATCCCCGCTCGGCCATTATCGCCTCCTATGCCCTCTGCGGATTTGCGCATATTGCGTCTCTAGCCATATTTGTTGGAGGTGTGGG
>CAZEWV010000505.1:0-2285 GCA_964516025.1 uncultured Eubacteriales bacterium | reverse complement strand
GGGAGGACAATCGTATGCTCCTCTGGGTTCTTCGAACAGAATTCAATTTAACGGGTTCCAAGTGTGGCTGTGGAGAGGGATTTTGTGGAGCCTGTACCGTACTCGTTGATGGGGAAGCTGTGCGCTCCTGTAAGTTTCCCATGAAAGAGGTGAAAGGAAAACTAGTGACAACCATTGAAGGACTGTCAAAAAACGGTGACCTTCACCCCTTGCAAAAGGCTTTTGTCAACCATGATGCCCTTCAGTGTGGATTCTGTACTCCGGGGATGATTATGAGTGCCGTGAGTTTGTTATCAAAGAAGCCCATGCTCTCAAAGTCTGAGATGACTGCAGGGATGGAGAGAAATCTGTGCCGATGCGGGACCTACAATAGAGTTCTTCAAGCTCTAGAGGATGCGGCTCAGACAATACAAAAAGGAGGGGTGTGATGGACAACAAGGACTATCTTGAAATTGATTTTACCGATATCACGGCCCGTTTTCCTCTGGATCGAAGGGAATTTCTCAAGCTTTTTGGAGGGGGGATTCTTGTCACATGTTGTACAGGAAGTGCTTTTTCCCTCCAGGAAGGGGGTCAACGAAGAGTCCGGCCGCAGCTGCCCACCGATTTCAACGCTTTTCTTCTTGTTAAGGAGGATGGTCGTGTGTCGTGTTTTACCGGGAAAATTGAAATGGGCCAAGGAGCCATTACATCTATAGCTCAAATGCTTGCCGATGAATTGGAGGTACCCCTGGACTCGGTGGACATGGTTATGGGAGACACAGATATCTGTCCCTGGGATATGGGGACATTCGGATCAATGACCACACGCTTTTTTGGCCCCCCTCTGCGGGCCGCAGCCGCTGAAGCACGGGAAGTGCTCCGGGCATTGGCCTCAGAGCATCTCCAAGTTCCCAAGAATCAGCTTGCTATCAAGGATGGCGTGATCTTTGACAAGACCCAAAAAGAGAAATCAGTTTCCTATGCCCAGCTGACAAAAGGAAAAAAAGTTGAACGTCACCTGGAAGAAAAGGCCGTGCTGGAAGCGGCAGCCAATTTTACGGTTGTCGGGGACTCTTTCAATCGGCTTGACGCTGAAGATAAAGTGACGGGAACGGCTGAGTTTGCCGGAGATATCCAATGGCCGGAAATGTTGTTTGCTAAGATTTTACGGCCTCCTTCCCACGGTGCAAAACTGAAGAGTATAGATAGTTCGGCTTTAAAAAACAGGAAAGATGTGCAAATTATTACGCAGGACGGGGATTTTTTTGCTGTTCTTCACGCGACACCAGACGGTGCTGAGGAAGCTATCCGAGAAGTAAAGGCACAATTTGAAGAACCTGAATCCACCGTGGATGACCGGACGATTTTTGATCATCTCCTCAAAGTTGCCCCAGAAGGTGAGGTTTCTGTGCAGGAGGGGGATGTCCAGAGTGAAACTAGACGTGTAAATAAAACAGTGGAAAGAACATATCTGAACAGTTATGTCGCACATGCCCCAATGGAACCTCATGCAGCCACAGCGAGGATTGAAGGGGAGAAAGTGACTGTCTGGGCATCCACTCAGACTCCTTTTTCTGCCAAAGACCAAGTGGCGCGAGCTTTGGGAATTTCGCCCGAAAATGTTCGTATCATAACACCCTACGTCGGAGGTGGTTTTGGAGGAAAAACTGTCAACCGGCAGGCGGTTGAAGCCGCACGACTGGCCAAAATGACTGGAAAACCTGTCCAGGTGGTTTGGAGCAGGAAGGAGGAGTTCTTTTACGATTCTTTTCGTCCCGCAGCAGTAGTGAAAATTAACTCAGGTGTTTCCGATACGGGACAGATCGCTTTCTGGGATTATAATGTTTATTTTGCAGGGCAGAGGGGCTCACAACATTTTTATGCGATTCCTCACCACAAAACAGTCATTTATGGATCCGGATGGAGAGGGAGTCAGGGAACTCATCCTTTTGCAACCGGGGCATGGCGGGCACCTGCCAATAATACAAATACGTTTGCCAGAGAGTCCCAAATCGATATTATGGCTTCGCTCGCAAAAAAGGATCCTGTAGAATTCCGGTTGAACAATCTGAAAGATAAACGCATGCAGAACGTGCTAAAAGCCGCAGCAAAAAAATTTGGCTGGACACCCGCCGTCTCTCCAAGTAAACGCGGTTTTGGTGTGGCCCTTGGGATTGACGCGGGCACGTATGTGGCTGCCATAGCTCATGTGGATGTGGAATCAGATGGACATGTTCAGGTGAAGCGCGTGGTGTGTGCTCAGGATATGGGATTGGTTATCAATCCCGAAGGTGCAAAAATTC
>CAZEWV010000504.1:0-2285 GCA_964516025.1 uncultured Eubacteriales bacterium | reverse complement strand
AGTTTTAGGGCCGAAAACAATGATTCATTGAGCTCCATCCAAGTGGTCCCATAGATTTTATCCGGACGGATGCTTTCCACTTTTTCCTTCATGGCGGGAGCTTCAAATATTTCGGAAATTCTAACCTGGATCATGTTGACTTTGTTATCTAAAGAAAATATCTTTTGTGCTGTCTTGAGGCAAATCAGCGCACTCGTTGAATCAAATTCATAGAGTCCGGTTTTAAAGATCCCTGTCACTTTGAATTTCTTCATTTTGGGTATCATTCCCCTGGGAGACAACCGGGTGGCAGACGTAAGGACTGTGACTTCATTCCCAACGCCTGCTCCGATATTGTAAGCCAGCTCTCTCCCCAGAATTATTTCGGGCACGCGGGCATCACGGTTGGGAATTTGGCCCTGCTCCATCTCATCAAGCCATGAAGATGACTGCCTCTCTAAGTCAAAATCGATACCTCTCAGGAGTGCCCCGTCAGTTTTATATGGACCGGTTATGAGGACCTTATCGTAAATGATAGGAGACGCCATGATAACGCCTTGAATGGCTTCAATCTCTTTGATCAGATCCGGATAATTCTCTATCCCCTCCCCCGTCATATCTGACACCATCAGATGCGCGGTCGAACCGAGAATCTTGTCCTGCACATCGTTATGGAAACCTGTGATAAGGGCGATCGCTATAATCAAGGCCATCACACCTATCGATATTCCCAGAACAGAAATAAATGTGATGACAGAGATAAAGGCCTGTTTTCTCTTTGCTGTCAGATAACGTTTGGCGATAAAAAATTCATACTTCATTCTCATTCACTCTCATTCTTTGGGACGGAACAATGGGAAAAGTATGACTTCCCGGATTGATTTTTTGTTGGCGAACAGCATGACCAGCCGGTCGATGCCGATGCCTTCTCCTCCCGCAGGAGGAAGGCCGTACTCGAGAGCCTGGATATAGTCAGTATCGATTCTGTGAGACTCATCATCTCCTTTTTTTCGTTCTTCTGCCTGCTGCTCAAATCTTTTCCTCTGTTCTTCCGGATCTGCCAGCTCGCTGAAGGCATTGGCCAATTCCATGCCTGCAACGACAAGTTCGAATCTTTCGGCCTCGTCAGGATTTTCTCTCGAAGCTTTGGCCAGCGGAGAAATTTCCTTTGGCGGATTGGTGATGAAGGTCGGCTGAATAAGATTTTGTTTGACAAATTTATCAAATATCACATCCAGCGCTTTTCCAAAAGTCAATAACGTGTCCTCCGATACAAAAGTGGACGCAAATTCAATAATTCCTTCTTTGCTTTCGAACTTGTTTGGAGCGAGTCCGCTGTAATAGGACAGCGCCTCCATAAACTTCATTCTCTTCCATGGTCTCTTGAATGAAATCATGTGCTCTCCGTAGGGTATCTCTTCCGTCCCTTTCAAGGCCAAACTCAATCTGTTGATAAGCTCTTCCGTCATATCCATCATATCGTTATAATCCGTATAGGCCTCATAAAACTCCAGCATGGTAAATTCCGGATTATGCTCGGAAGAAATGCCTTCATTCCGAAAACTCCTATTAATCTCATAAACTTTATCCAATCCTCCTACTGTCAACCTCTTGAGGTAGAGCTCAGGAGCAATCCTCAGATAGAGATCAATGCCAAGGGCATTGTGGAATGTCTTAAAAGGTCTGGCTATAGCGCCACCCGGAACGGGCTGCATCATCGGTGTTTCAACTTCGATGTATCCTCTCTCATCAAAATATTTGCGAATATCTGAAATCAAGGCACTGCGCAGCCTGAAGATATCTCCAATTTCCGGATTCACGATCAAATCGAGATACCTCTTTCGGTAACGTAGCTCCACATCCTGCAATCCATGCCACTTCTCCGGAAGCGGATGCCGGCATTTTGCCAAAAAAACAAAAGATTCAGTAAGGACTGTCAGTTCCTCGGTCCTGGTTTTAAAAAGTACACCTTTAATCGCAATGATGTCTCCAATATCAAACAGAGAAAAACGTTCATAGAATTCTTGACCGACCTTGTCTTCACGCAGATACGCCTGGAGCTTATTGCGGCCATCGCTGATGTGGAAAAATGTCGCCCGTCCCATTCTCCGGATGGATAAAATCCTTCCTGGGACAAAAACTTCCGATGGCTGTTTCTCGAGGTCTTCTTTCTCTATCAAAGTATATTGTGAAACAATCTCTGTCACAGAATGAGTGACATCCACTTTGTGAGGATGAAGATCAATCCCCTGCTGGACCAATTTTTCCAGTTTGACATCTCTGGCCAGTTCCTGATCGCTTCGTTC
>CAZEWV010000503.1:0-2287 GCA_964516025.1 uncultured Eubacteriales bacterium | reverse complement strand
AGTGCCATACTGATGCTCAAATTCCCAATCTTTTGTTCGGTCAAGGAAACCAGCTCTTCAAAGATTTAGGTTGTATCGGCTGTCACACAATAGGTGGCGAAGGAGGAAATATTGGACCCGAATTGGTTGGAGTGGGCAGTCGCCAGAATGCACAATGGCTTTATGATCACTTTGAGAATCCCGAAAAAATGTCTCCTGGTACTGTCATGCCTAAATATACTTTTTCAGATGACGAGATTAGATCGTTAGTACTGTTGATGTATGGATTTAGCGATTGGGATATCCCTTATGAGTATAGAGCTCAAAAAGAAGTGGCTCAGTTGAAAGAACGATTGAGTTCTGTTGATAAAATCAAAGCTGGACAGGCAATATTCGAGAAATTCGGCTGTGCAGGATGTCATGGGCGTGCTGGAAGTGGTGAGGTAAGAAATCCAAATGCTCCAGGCAATTTGGTGCCGGCGATTATTTATGTAAAAGAGGCATACACGAACGATGAACTGAAAGAGTATTTGTTAAAAGGAGCGATTTCCCAAAAAGATGACCCGAATTTACCGAATCCACCACTTTTTATGCCTTCTTGGATCGGAAAAATTTCTGATGTGGAGATGGAAAATCTTATTGAATACTTATTTAGTCTTTATCCTGGGGATGAAGTAATATGGTAAATAGGAATGGAAGGCTCTGAAAGATTCTTTATTTAGCGAAAAAACACCTTAAGAAAAAGGAGACAAGGGAAATGAGCTATACCATCAAATTCAATTCTTTAAAGAATCCCATTATTTGGACTATTTCCGTTTTGTGTGTTGTTTTCTTTTTTAGCTGCAAGAGTGTGGAAGTACATCCTGAGGAAATGAGAATTGCGGTGGCTCGATTTTCACATGAGACCTGTACTTTCTGTCCAAGGCCAACAACGGTCGAAGATTGGGAGTTCTATGGCCCTCCCACCCGGGACCTTCTCACTTCGAACCGGGGATACATCGGTGGCTTTAAATCCATGTGTGAAGAATTGGGAGGAGTGGAGCTTATTGGAATCCTTTCTCCAGGAGGAGCCCGGGGCGGTTCGTCCGGGAGTTGGATCACACTGGAGGCATTCGATAAGTATTCCTGTCTAATCGTTGAGGACCTGAAGCAGGCCGGTAATCTCGATGGAGTATTCCTCGCGCTTCATGGTGCCATGGCCGTAACAGGGATCCCTAAACCGGAGGCAGAACTGGTACGAAGGGTACGGGAGACAGTTGGCGGCATTCCCATCATGGTTACCCTCGATCTCCATGCCAACGAAGATCATGAACTTTCAGATGCGGCCGATGCTGTCTTTATCATCAAGAGATATCCTCATTATGATACGACGCTAACAGGAGAGCGGGCCGCCCGAATTATGATCAGGACCATCCGCGGAGATTACAAACCTGTCATGGCTACCAGAAAGCCCGGGGTCATCACGCCCAGTGTCTACCAGGGAACTGGTGTTTCTCCATCCATGGAGATCATGGAGCGAGCCCGGAGATGGGAAAACCAGAATCGAGATGTTTATGTCTCGGTCGCTTACGGATTTGCCTATGCCGATGTACCCGACGCAGGGGCCACAGTCATGGTTGTGACCAATAATGACCAGGGATTGGCCGATAGAATCGCAGATGATATGTCTGATTATATCTGGAGAAGGCGGGAGGTATTTGCCGGGAAGATTCTTCCCAAAACCAGGGAAGGTGTCGCTCTAGCCATTGAGGCTGCAAAAGCCGGAAAAACTCCTGTTGTTTTAGCTGATCACAGCGACAGGACAGGAGGTTCTACTCATATCCTTGAAGAACTCATCAATCAGGGTGCAAAAAATTTTTGTATAACCACACTCCGTGACGAAAAGGCGATCGAAAAGATCAAGAATGAAGCGAAAGTAGGTGACTCAATCAGCATCGATTTGGGAGGATATTCAGACAAGTTTGCAGGAAATCCTGTCAGGGTCGATGGCAGGGTCATGTTTTTGGGTGATTATGCCAGGGGTACAGTAGCAGTTCTTCTTTTCGGAGAAAACAATCATGTTATTTTGACTCCCAATCTCATGCAGGTTACAGATACCAATATTTTCGGGCCGCTCGGGATCGACTTTGGAACTCTCGACATCGTTGTCCTCAAATCCCGGGTGCACTTCAGAAGAGGATACCATGAGACAGATATTGCCGGGGCTATCTTTGAGATCGATGCACCAGGCTGGGGGCCTGCTGATTTGACCGTGCTGCCTTACGAGAACATTCCCAAAGATATTTATCCTGTCTACAAAAGAGATTAG
>CAZEWV010000502.1:0-2290 GCA_964516025.1 uncultured Eubacteriales bacterium | reverse complement strand
AAGCCTAAGATAGTTAAAAATTTGCTGGATCATTGTTCCGATTATTCTTTTGATTGTGCTGTTTTGATGGCGGTTATTATACTCTCCAGCTTTGGCAAATTCTGCTCGACAATAGTTCCGGTCACTAAAACATTTGCACCGGCATCAGCAATATCTTTTGCCTGCTCAGCTTTTCTTATTCCGCCTCCTACGATTAAAGGGATATCGATTTTATTTTTGACCGCTTTTATCATATGAACCGGGACAGGCCAATCAGCTCCCGAGCCTGCTTCAAGATAAACACAACTCATGCCAAAATATTGAGCCGTGAGAGCATAGCCCAAAACCTTCTTTGTGTCTTCCTGTCCGATGATATTCAGATTTACTCTCCTCTCCTATAGCTGTGGGTTGTCGACTCATGCTGATGACAATGTAGGCCATGGATATGGGATGTACCGATGTCTTCTCGATGAAAGGGGCGGCCAATACTTGTTCCTTTATCAGGAAGCGTGGATCGTCTGTATTGAGAAGAGACATGAAAAATATATAATCTGCATATTCCGAGAGGGCGGCTGCCGAACTGGGGAAGAGGATAACTGGCAGATTAACGGCTGTCTTGATAGTTTGGACTGACTTGTCGAGCAGCTCCTGACTAAAAGTACTGGACCCTCCCACCATGAGGGCATCTGTTCCGTACTCCTGACACGTAGTCACTCTTCTTTCCAGTTCTTGTTGTGTTTGCCTGTCCGGATCAATCAGTGAGAAATGCAGAACGTCTTTTTTTTCTTTGATCAATTTGCTTATTGACATTGTCTGGCCTCTTCAATGGCTTCTCTATATCCTAAATTATTATAAGAGCAAAAAGGGATTAATCTACCATCCGGTACGGCGTAATGTATCACACAGCGGCTGACTCGGTCACAGTCGAAGTTATGGACATCCATAAAATGCATGCTGGACAGCAGCACCATCTTATAATGAATTTCTTCAAGGGCTTCAAATGAACCTTTCCTTAAAACGGGCCAGAGATACTTCCTCAGTATACCTAGCTTGAGATAGCGAAGGGATGCCAACAGTTTTAGTTTTGCAAGAAATTTATGACCTTTCGAGGCTTTGTCGTGAACATCTCTCATAGAATTCAGGAATTTGTCAACATCCACATAACGGTTTATCGGCACAATATTCCCGTGATCCAAGAAAAAATAGGTGGCCATTCCGCAGTGAGGGTGAGCGGTAAACTCGGGAAATTTTTCTTTTATAAGGATTCCGACGGCCTTGGAGATAGGAACAACACAGGGTACAGGATAAAAATCCGCAGCCTGAATATTACCATCTGTCTGTTCTTCGACACATTTCATGAAGTCTGGAATAGTGATCCGATATTTATTCAAATCCTCTTTAGGTGTGCGGCCTGCGAAGGAGAGAGGCTGTACGTTGATGCAGCGAATGACATCGAAGTTATCCGCCGCAAATCGGATGATGTCTCCCAGTTGGTTCTCATTGACCCCCTTGATCAACGTCACCACGAGAACAAGGCTTCTCATTCCGGCGCTGCGGCAGTTTTCGATGGCTTTCATTTTCGTCTCCACCAGATCACGGCCTCTTGTCAATTTGTAAACGTCAGGAGTAAAACCGTCGAATTGGAGATAAATTGTATCGACTCCAGCCTCTTTGAGAGTCTTGCAGTATTCTATGCTTTGAGCCAGTTTAATGCCATTTGTATTGACTTCTACATGGAGGAAACCAAGTTTTTTGGCTCTTTGAATGAATTCTGGAAGGTCCTCTCTGAGCGTTGGTTCTCCTCCAGAAAACTGAAGCGCTGGAGCAGGCCAAGGCCGGTTGTTTCTCAGATTCTCCAGCATAGAGAAAACTTGTTCTCTGGATGGTTCATAGATGTCTTCGGAATGAGCGGCATGAGCAAAACAGATGGGACATTTCAGGTTGCACCTGTTTGTAATGTCTATAATCGCCAGGAGTGTTGAAGATTTATGTTGGGGGCAGATGCCGCAGTCGAAAGGGCAGCCCCATTTTTCTGTGCTTTGTGGATTGTCGAGTCCTTTACCCTCTACCTTAAATTCTTCAGCCCGATCATAATCGTTTTTATTTGACCAATACACATCCTGAAAATGCCCGTGAGTGCCGCATATTTTTTTGATTACTACCTTGTTGCCTTCAGTTGTGATCCACGCATCAATTTTTTTCCGGCACTCGGGACAGATGGATTTAGTCTTTTTGTTCATGCCTGTATTTCCCGAACCAGTCTACATCCAATAATACCTCTTATCAAGTGAGTGTAAAACTGAGAGAGATT
>CAZEWV010000501.1:0-2290 GCA_964516025.1 uncultured Eubacteriales bacterium | reverse complement strand
ACCGTTATGGAATGCCCGAGCGGCTGGAAAAGACACTGGGGATTCCAACCTTGACTATCAATGGTGATCTTAATGACCTGCGCTGCTATTCGGAAGAGCAGTCCAAAACCAACATCGAAGCATTTATAGAGCAGCTCGAATCAAAATAGGGCCGATCCCGGCTGGTCATGCCTGGAGTGATAGAGATAGAGGGGATGATTTTTGGATGCTAATCAGGCAAAGAGAGAATAATATTGGAAACCGGTAAATTGTATGCAGGAATAGATGTTGGCGCGTCCACAACTAAAGCCGTCATCATTGAAAAGAACGGACAGGTCCTCGGCTCTTCCGTGACCTTTTCGGGCGCAAATTTTAAGAGTGCCGCCAGAAAGGCCTTTGACGATGCCCGAATCCAGGCGGGGGGCGTTTCCATCCCGGACAATTTTATCGTCTCCACGGGATATGGGAGAAGAAATGTCGAATTCTCCACGGACACAAAAACAGAAATCAGCTGTCATGGCAGGGGAAGTTTTTTCCATTACCCCCACGAGCATACTCTGATCGATATAGGAGGACAGGACAGCAAGATTATCAAAATGGACAGCGGAGGACAGCGGACGGGCTTTAAAATGAACCGAAAGTGTGCGGCCGGTACGGGTGCTTTTCTTGAAGAAATGGCCAACCGCCTGAAGGTCGACATAAAACGGTTCAATTCCCTGGCGGAGAAGTCAAAAAAGAACGTCCAGATCGGAAGCTACTGCACTGTGTTTTCGGCCACTGAGATCCTGACTAAAATCCGCGAGGGTGTGGAAGTCGAGGATCTTGTCAAAGGAGTTTTTAACTCCATCATAAAAAGGGCTGTGGAGATGGATGTTTTGGACGGACATATTGTCATGAGTGGAGGAGTGGTGGCTCACAATCCGTTCTTGGTTCAAATGTTTGAAGAGATAATCCAAAAAAAGATTTTTATTCCACCTCTTCCTCAGCTGACGGGCGCTTTTGGAGCCGCCCTGTATGCCTTAGAAAAAAAGGAGTAAAATAAATGCTTGATGCCTTATTCAAACCCAAATCTGTGGCCATAGTCGGGGCGTCTAATAATCCCTTCAGTATTGGTCATATCGTTATGCAAAATCTTATCGACCATGATTTCAAGGGGCCCATTTTTCCAGTCAATCCAAAATCGAAGTACATCAAAAGCTTCAAAGCCTATCCCTCAGTCTCTGCTATTCCCGATGAGGTTGACCTTGTCAATATCTCGATTAAAAATACGATTGTTCCGGCTGTTCTCGAGGACTGCGGTCAAAAAGGTGTGAAATTCGCCATTGTCCACACAGCCGGATTCAAGGAAGTGGGAGAGGAAGGTCTGGCCCTCGAAAAACAGATTGTGGAGATTGCCCATAAACATGGGATGCGCATATACGGGCCTAACTCTCAGGGCATCCAAAACTCGGATCCTGAAGTGTCTGTCTATGCCAACTTCACGTTTGTCCCCATGTCCGTGGGCAACATTTCTATCGTGGCCCAGAGTGGTGGTGTAGGGGAAACACTCAAGCTTCATCTTTACCGGATCGGGTTGGGCATTCGGATGTATTCCAGCTTCGGCAATGAAGCCGATGTAAGCATGAATGAAATCATCGACTATTATGGACAGGACGAGGAGACCAAAGCCATCATGGTGCATATCGAAACGCTCAAGGATCCGGCCGGATTTCTGGAAGTGGCCAGCCGGGTTACTCAGAAGAAGCCTATCCTGGCTCTAAAATCCGGGAAGACACCGGAAGGTGTCAAAGCCGTCGCTTCTCATACAGGATCGATGATCGAGCAGGACACTCTGGCTGATGCCATCTTTGAAAAGGCCGGCGTTCTTCGTTTTCACACCCAGGAAGAGATGATCGAGGCGGCTGCGGCTTTTGCCAACCAGCCAGTCCCTCCAGGTGACCGTGTGTGCATTGTTACCAACACAGGGGGTCCGGCGATCATCGCGGTTGACGAATGTATGGCTGCCGGGTTGAAGCTGGCCGAACTCAGCCCGCAGACGAAAGACACTCTTAAGCAGATTGTCTTCCAGGAGGCCATCGTGTCCAATCCGGTTGATGTTGTGGCCACGGCCGGTCCTGAACAGTACGGCGGTACGGTGGAGGCGCTGCTTAATGATCCCAACATCGATTCCCTACTGCTTGTGTTTGTCACGGCCCCTTTTGTCGATTGTGAAGGGATCGCTCGAAAGCTTGGCGAACTGGGAAAAACGTCCCCTAAACCGATTGTCTGTCAGGTGATCACCATCGAAAAATGGCAGGAAGTCATTCGTCTT
>CAZEWV010000500.1:0-2292 GCA_964516025.1 uncultured Eubacteriales bacterium | reverse complement strand
ATGTCTACACCTATGCCAATGCCGGTTTCCAGGTGCGTTTAGGATGGAATCTTCCTGACGATTTTGGCCAGCCCCTCCTCAGGCCGGGTGGTTCGAGTGGTGTGACGGTGTCTGACCGTGATTCTGGACGAAGAGATCAGGACCAAGATGGGCTCTATCTTTTTGCGGCTTTGGATGGACAGTTTGTCCTGCGCAATATTTTTCTGGATGGGAACACTTTTTATGACAGTCACGGTGTAAAAAAGGATTTATGGACCGGCAATTTCCAGATTGGATGCGGGATAAAAGTCAATTATTTAGACCTGAATGTGGCCTATGCCAAGTGGTCAAGGCTTTTTAAAACACAAAAGAATAATCAAGCCTATATCATCATCAGCCTTTCCTTCTCCTTTTAGCTTGGAAGGAATGGATCCTGGTGCAAGCCATCAGTTTTTACTTAGAGACACACCTCAAACCCTCGACGATTCATTTAGGATGCAGAACCAGTACCGAAAAGGATGTCAAAGAGATCCAGCATTTCATAATTTCGAAATATATAATCATGGCCCAGATGCTTACTGGATTTGGATCACTAGGTTACATGAGGACACTTATTCTGATATAACCCATGAAGGAATATGGAGAATTGAAGTAAACGGCCAACTTCATGTAAGGGAAATGTACTGCTCAAAAGAAAAGGGAAGAAGTACTATTTATACTCCTCTAAAAGCAACGGGTAATTTTAATTTCTATGTGGACTGGATCAAGAATCCTGTCAAAAAATAAAGAATAAATCCTCTAAGGTAGAGAAGCAATTCGCTTCTCATTGCAAGGGGTGCTAACGGCTAAACAATTCCATGAGATCGCCACGCTTCGCTCGCGATGACATAAGGCTTTTAATGTGATGTGACGGTTGTCACTCGATGACTTTTAAAATCCGCACTTGGTCTCTATCATCAAAAGCTATCCACTTCCCATCAGAGGACAAAGCCACATGATGACTCTCCGAAGCATTCTCTTTGCGATAAATTTCCTTTTCTTTCCCGCTTTGAATATCCCGGACTCTTATGCTCATGATACTTCCTGTTCCTGCCTTTCCCCTCTCAGTTTTTTTTGCCTATTAACGGCAATTTTTAAATTGTCGAGCATCCTTCTCTTTTTTAAGGGATGCAGCCCCCAGTCCTAAATCATTACCTTGCAGTCTAGAAAGTTACAGCAGTATGATGAATCTGTCAAAGAGTCAAAGAAGAGGAGGATATTAGGTGGATTAGGTTAATATAAAGAAAAAAGGGAAGTGAATGAAAAAAATAGAACCGGCGTCAGAAGTTTATCTAATCAAAATTAACCTCAAGCTAAAAAAGAAAAATATTATTTTTCCGACAATCCTCTCTCATTTTCTCCGGCCATATGCTAGACTGGACTTCACCGATGTGTGCTTTTCTCAAAAAAAACATACATAGCCTTGACTGGCCGATGCCTCCTCCAATGGAGAGAGGCAATTCTCCTTTCAGTAATTTTTTATGAAAAAACAATTCTTTTCTGTCTGTAAAACCGGTCTCTTCCAATTGTTTCTCTAGAGCTTGCTCATCAACACGAATGCCCATGGAAGAAATCTCAAATGCCCTTTCCAGGATAGGATACCAGACAATGATATCGCCGTTCAGACCTGGGCCCTCTTCTGTTGGTGTGGTCCAGTCATCGTAATCAGGAGCTCTTTTGTCATGGGGTTGGCCACCTTTCAAAGGGGCTCCGATACCGATTAGAAAAATTGCACCATGTTTCTTGCTGATGGCATTTTCTCTTTGCTCGGGAGTCAGGTTGGGATACATTTTTTCCAGCTCTTCTGTGTGGAAGAAAGAGATGTTTTCAGGAAGAATGGGTTTAATTTCAGGGTAATTCTTATTTAAAAAGTATTCTGTTTTTTTCATTATGCTGTAGATCTGCCTCACGATACTTTTTAGATATTTTATGGTTCTTTCTTCTTTGCACATGACTCTTTCCCAGTCCCACTGATCAATATAGAGAGAATGCAGATTGTCCAGAATCTCATCAGGGCGGATGGCATTCATGTCGGTATAAATGCCATCACCTTTTCTGACGTTTAAATCTGCAAGTGTTAACCTTTTCCATTTAGCCAGCGACTGGACGATTTCAGCTTTCGTGTTGCCCATGTTCTTTACAGCGAAAGAGATCGGCTGTTCCACCCCGCTCAAATCATCGTTGATTCCGGTCCCAGATTTCACTATTAAAGGGGCAGTTACCCGTCTCAAATTCAATTCTTCCGCCAGCTCTTTTTGAAAAAAATCTTTTATG
>CAZEWV010000499.1:0-2292 GCA_964516025.1 uncultured Eubacteriales bacterium | reverse complement strand
TTCGAATGACACGCATGAGGGATGCCGGTGTGGACGACTCTCAAGCCGATGAAATCCTGACATGGATTCAGGTGGAAGCTATGGGATTAGTTTTTGTCGATGAAGAGACCGGGGAAATCCAAGCTGCGCAAAAATCAAGTGAAGCGGCGGCCCTTGTTGTTCCTATGATCCTTTTCTTCCTGATGTTTATGATGGTCATGATGGGAGCCATGCCGCTCCTTCAGTCGACAATGGAGGAGAAAACACAACGGATCGCTGAGGTTCTGCTCGGCTCTCTGACACCCTTTGAGTTTATGGGCGGAAAAGTCCTTGGGGGCCTGGGAATCGCTCTAACGGGAACGTTATTCTATTTGTGTGGAGGGATCTTATTAGTCAGCAAACTGGGTATGGCGGATTTTATCCCCTTTCATATTATTCCATGGTTTTTAATATTTCTTATTTTCGAGATCATCATGGTAGGATCCATGCTGGCGGCTTTGGGTTCGGCCTGCAATGATCCCAAAGACGCACAGAACCTGACCTTTCCGGCCATGATGCCTATATTTTTTCCTATGTTTGTCTTCATGCCGATCCTCCAGGAACCCACCAGTGGATTTGCCACCTGGATGTCCCTCTTTCCCTGGTTTACACCGATGCTGATGCTTCTCAGAAAGTCCACTCCCGTGGATATTCCTATATGGCAGCCCTGGGTAGGACTTGCCGGAGTTTTTCTGTTCACGATTATTTCTGTCTGGATGGGAGGACGGATCTTTCGTATGGGGATTCTGATGCAGGGCGGAGCACCAAAGATAGGAAAAATTATCCGCTGGGCCTTCCGCGGCTGAAATATGATTTTTAAATTGGAGAAAAACCTAAGATGAGTACCAAAATACCTTCCGGAACTCTAAAACCAAACCGATCCCTAATGGCAGCTGTTGTTTTGATGGCTTTAGTTTTAATCTATACGGGTTCGGCCGGATCGACAGGAAACTTCCAGGTAAAGGATAAGGCCGAAGAGCCCACATTCATTTTCCCGGGAGATAACTGGGAACGTATTACCGATCCCGCTTCTGTTGGATATTCCGCCGAAGGATTGGAAAAGGTCCGTGAGTACACAAAGACAATAGCTACAACCGGTCTTTTGGTCATCGTCGGAGGGAAAGTTCTCTTTGAATACGGGGATCTCGAACAGCTGAGCTATCTGGCTTCTTGTCGCAAGAGCATCCTCTCCATTTTATTTGGAAAATACGTGTTCGATGGAACCATTCGCTTAAACACAACACTGGAGGATTTGGGGATTTCCGATATTGGCGGTCTGCTGGATGTGGAGAAAAAAGCCACAATCGACCACCTGATCACCGCACGCTCAGGGATCTACCATCCCGCTTCAAACTCAGGCGACAACACCGCCGATGCTCCCCCCCGCGGTTCCCAAAAGCCGGGAGAATATTTTCTCTACAACAACTGGGACTTTAACTGTGCCGGCTATATTTTTGAAAAACTGACCCATCAGGTCATCTACGACGCCTTGGAACATGACCTGGCTATTCCGCTCAACATGCAGGATTTCAACCGTCTGGGACAGAAAAAGTCCGGAAACCTGACCCGGTCTCTCTACCCCGCCTACCACATCTGGCTCTCCACCCGAGACATGGCCCGCATCGGATATTTGATGCTCCGCGACGGAGTTTGGAACGGAAGCCAAGTGGTCCCCACAAGCTGGATTAAAAAGATCCGTCGTGTCAAAACTCCGGTTGAAGAGATGAACCCCGCCCCTTACAAGGAAGGTGCCTTCGGTTACGGATACATGTGGTGGATCTGGGACGGCCCCAAGGCCGGATCCCATTTTAAGGGAGCCTACACCGCCAGCGGCGCTTACGGCCAGTATATTACCGTGCTGCCCGTATTGGACATGGTGATCGCCCATAAAACAGCCGTTCCCCCCCGTGATCACAGGGTCAACATGAGTCAGTACAGAGGCATTTTCGAGAGACTGATAGCGGCGCAAATAAAAAATTCAGGGAGGTAAAACATGGAAAGACGAGATTTCTTAAAACTATCAACAGGTGCAGGAGCAGCCCTAGTCGCAGCCTCCTGTTCTCCTCAAAGTAACACATCATCCGGCTCTAATCAGTCGATGTTTCCGGAGCTTAAACCCATGACGGACGGAATTGTCCCAATCACCGATGAGGAACGGTTGGGAAGAATCGAAAAGGCCAGACGCCTCATGGTCGAAAATAACATCCAGGCTATATATATGGAGTCCGGGACATCCATGTTTTATTTCACCGGAGTCAGATGGGGCAACAGCGA
>CAZEWV010000498.1:0-2292 GCA_964516025.1 uncultured Eubacteriales bacterium | reverse complement strand
AAGCCTTCCAAGATCCACGCGTCCTGGGAAGACTAAAAACAAAAATAACGACTCACCCAAAAATAAAAGATCAACTTTTTCCCCTAAAAGATGCCGCTATTGTCAGTGAAATAAAAGATGCGGTAGAACTCTGGCTCCGTCACCCAACCATAAATTTCATTACAGCTAAAGGGGACGTACTCCACTCTTCAGGACTTCTCAACCTGGGAGAAAAAAAAGAAGGCATCCTTGCACTTAAACAGGAAATGAAATCTCTCTCTATCACAATTTCCGGATTTGACGAAAAATTCTTGCCACTCGCTTTAGAAATCGAGGAAAAGCTGAAAGACATAGAACGTTTGACACATCAGAATGAGGAATCTGAAGAAATACTGCTCCAACTCGAGAAGAAGATCGATTCCAAGAAAAAAGAAAAGAGCTTCATTCTTTTGGGTAGGGAAAAAACCGATACTAATATCATTCTTATCAAAAAAGAAATCGGACTTTTATCCCAGGATAGGGATTCAATAAACGAGAAGTTTTCCGCTGTATCCATCAAGGTGGAAGGTTTTGAAAGCAAGAACAGCGACTTTAACCTGAAAATGGGAGAGGAAGAGAAAACTATAAATCAGCTTCAAGAAAAAGTGGTACAGGAAAAAAACGATTTTTTTGAGCTCAAATCTAAGACAGATATCCTTAAAGAAAAGATCAATATCCACAAAGACAGGATCCGTGTGATCGAAAAAAGGACAAGAAGCATATCGACCAGAACGCAAACCTTAAACCAAGAGATACAGGATTCTGAAAGGCAAAAAGTTGGCCTCCAGGATAACCGCACACAAATTTCAAACGACATCACTAAACTTGGCAGTCAGATTAAACTGAAGGAGAAAGAACTGGTTCTAAGCGAAACCAAATTCAAGGAGATTCAGGCCGACCAGGTGAAATTGGAAGATTTGCTGGATAAGCAAAAGATAGAACACGAAAGTACAAAGGATACACAAGTTCAGTCTGAGATAAAAAAAGCAGAGATCGAACGGGATATTGTCAATATGGAAGAATCTTGCTGGCAGGAACTCCGGAAAACTCTTCAGGAAGTCAAAGAGGAGGTCTCAGGAGACATTATCCCTGATGAAAACATAGAGGAAGAACTCGAGACATGTAAAGAGCGGCTTCAAAAAATTGGCAATGTCAATCTTATGGCTGAGGAGGAATACACCATTCAGCAGCAGCGCTATGACTTCCTCAATCAGGAACAGGAAGACTTAAGAGAATCTATTGATGCCACAAAAGAAGCCATCTCTAAGATCGACAAGGAAAGCAAGATCCAATTTATGGCTGCACTGGAAGCTGTCAACAATTACTTCAAAGAAGTCTTCAGCCTTCTTTTTGAGGGGGGAAACGCAGAGGTTAAACTTACGGATCCCGACAGCCCGCTTGAAAGCGGTGTGGACATCGTCGCTCAACCACCTGGAAAGACGCTGCAGAGCCTCAGTCTTCTTTCAGGAGGAGAAAAGACTTTGACAAGCCTGGCTTTCTTTTTTGCTCTCTTCCGGTACAAACCTACGCCCTTCTGCATCCTTGATGAAGTGGATGCAGCCTTGGATGAGGCCAACCTAGCCCGTTTCCTCAACCTTATGATGAAGATAAAAGAACAAACACAATTTATCATCATCACTCACAACTCCAAAACCATGGAAGTTGCAGACTATATCTATGGAACCACAATGGCCGAACCCAGTATTACTTCTATTTTTTCGGTCAAAATGGAAAAAACAAAGCAGGATAACTAGTGAAAATTCAGCTTTTCATCCCTCCGGGTGGGTACTTTGCCGAACGTTGGTCAAAGGGATCCTCTATGCCTCCTCTTGGCCTCCTGTATATTGCCGCTGTTTTGGAAGAGGATGGCCACGAAGTCCGTGTTATCCCATCAGACATACTGGAGTGGAATTGGGCCCGGATCAGAAATGAAATCAGGAAATATCATGCTGATGTTATCGGTGTCACGGCCACCACAGAAAATCGATTTCAGAGTTTCCGGCTTATACAAGAGGCAAAAAGGGCCAATCCAGATGCTCTGACTGTTCTCGGAGGACCACATGCCTCCATGGCGGGAGAGGACTGTCTCGAACACATCCCGGAATTGGATCTCGTTGTCAAGGGTGAAGGCGAAATGACTATGCTCGAGCTCTGCCGGGAAATGGAGAAAAACAGAGATCTCCCAGGTTTATCGACTATTGCCGGTCTTATCATCAGGAACAATGGAAAGATCCAGCCCACTCCTCTGCGCATGCCCATCCAGGATCTCGACAG
>CAZEWV010000497.1:0-2317 GCA_964516025.1 uncultured Eubacteriales bacterium | reverse complement strand
TTGGGCCATTCCGTATGGTGGAGCCGGATGAAGATGCAGAGCCGAGTGAAAAGACTATAGTCCGGGTAGCGGTCACAGTGGATGCCATATACTTTGGCATTGTCTGCTATGACAGTTCCCCTGAGAAGATCATCAGTTTCACCATGCAGAGAGATGCGGAGCTTCGGGGAGAAGACCATATCAAAATTGTCCTCGATACTTTTTTGAACGGCCGGACCGGATATGTATTTGCAGTCAATCCGCATGGTGCCAGGATGGACGGTTTGATCGCTCGCGAAGGGGAGGGCGAGGATCGAGATTGGGACGGTATCTGGGAGGCGGCCGTTCAGCGGATAAGTGACGGGTGGAGTGCTGAGATTTATATTCCAATTAAGACACTCCGTTTTCAGGCAGGATTGGACAGGTGGGGATTCAACGTTGAACGCAGAATACAGAGACACCTGGAGACCGACCGTTGGGCCACGCCGATCCGCAATTTTAAAGTGACTCATATCAGCCAGGGAGGATTGTTAACATCAATCCCTGAATTCCAGCAGGGCTTAGGTTTAACGGTCCGTCCATATGTGATGGGCAGCTTGACCCAGGAAGATCCTTCCGTATCCACCAGCTATGATGTCCGTCCGGGATTGGATGTGCTGAAAAATTTTGGCGGAAACGTGACCGGCCTAATGAGTGTCAACACAGATTTTGCAGAGACCGAAGTCGATACACGCCGGGTGAATTTAACACGGTTCCCTCTGTTTTTTCCTGAGAAAAGGACGTTTTTTCTGGAGGGATCGGATATTTTTAACTTCGGACTGGGAATGGGATTTCACCGTGATCGTGATATTGTTCCCTTTTTCAGCCGCCGCATCGGACTGTTAGAGGGAGAGGCTGTTCCGCTTGATTTTTCCATCAAAGCTACGGGAAGTCTGGGTGGATTGAATTTCGGGATCTTGGATTCTCTCACCCGCCGTGTGGATGGATTAACATCGAAGAATAACTTCTTTGCGGCGCGGGTTAATCAGAATCTGTGGGCAGAGTCCAGAATGGGAGTTCTGGTTACGACAGGGGATCCCCTTGGCCGGGGAAAGTCGTGGTTGATAGGTGGAGATTTTGTCTACAAGACATCCAAACTTCAAGGGAACAAGAACTTGATGATTGGAGTCTGGGGGCTTGTCGCCAACAGAGAGGGATTAGGATCTGATCGTACAGCATTTGGGGTAGCTGTCGATTTCCCGAATGACCTTTGGGATATTTCCTTAAATGCCAAAAGGATTGGAGCCGATTTTGATCCGTCGCTTGGATTTGTCCCCTGGGCAGGAATTTACAAAGTCAATTTGAATTTTATGTACAAGCCGCGTCCCGATTGGCCCTGGCTGCGCCAGATGCGGAATGAACTGTTCACCCAGATTGTGACCGATCTGGATGGGAAAGTGTACCAGTGGCGGATTTTTTTAGCCCCTCTAAACTGGAGTCTGGAAAGCGGTGACAGGATCGAATTCAATATCGTTCCCTACATGGAACGCGTGCCGGAGCCGTTCGATTTGACGGATGAAGCTTATGTAGATAAAGGGACCTATCACTGGACACGATACCGGTTTGAGCTTGCGTCGTCCTCCAAACGCAGGCTTACAGGCAGACTATCTTGGTGGTTTGGGAGTTTCTATGACGGAAATATGAATCAATACCAGGCCGATGTCACGTGGCGGCTGTCCCACAGGTTCAATATTGCCCTGGAAGGGGAGAAGAACAAGGGTCGCCTACCCTCGGGATTGACCGATATTCTGCTTGTGAGAGGAAAGCTCAACATCTTTATCAATCCCGATTTTCAGATCATCAGCTACCTGCAGTATGATAACCAGAGCCGTTCGCTTGGGATGAACACACGGATTCGCTGGACGTACAAAAGTCTGTTGGATGTTTTTCTTGTTTATAACCGGAACTGGCTGGAAATAGACAGCCGCTTCTCCCCGATGCTGAATCAGTTTTTTATTAAGATTCAATATTCATGGCGCCGCTAGGGCGGAATCTCCGGGAAACCAGCTCCACTCGGATTTTTAACGCCGCCACACCACCCATCCATTTAAGGTTGCAGGCATAAATAGTTTTTACCAAGAGAAAGGGATGGACCTCGCTAGCCTGCTGAATTTAATATAATTATAGAAAATACACACTTAAATTATGGCCTTAGGGGCTAAATTTATGGGCAAAAAGAGCCTTTAAGAAATTTGATTTCTTATTCTTATCCTGTAACAGCATAAAATGGAATTTTGGCCCTTAAGATATCAAGCGGTTTCGATTTCCTCCACAGCTTTTGGAATACCCTGCTCGTAAG
>CAZEWV010000496.1:0-2317 GCA_964516025.1 uncultured Eubacteriales bacterium | reverse complement strand
GCCTGACAAAAAGTCAATGAATACCGGTTGGAATGGTATTTGACCACAAATAAAAAAATAAACTGGAATTATTATAGATGAATGTATCAGATTTATTAAGGGAATATACAGGGATTTGTGAAGCCATTTCAGAGAAACGTGTAAAATTGGCGCTGGACACTCTGAAACTACTCGTAAAAGAAACACAAATCGGAGACATGGAAAATCGTATGGAAGCACTTGAAGTGACCTATGAGAACATGTTAAAGTATACTCTGGATGGTATTGAAGATCCTCAAAGAAAAGAAGTATATGACAGGCTGTTGCGATCCATCCTTGACCTGACCGATCAGGCCTTCGAAAAAAATATGGCTGCCATTTCGGGCTGGCATACCTATTCACTGATGAAAGAACTGGATAAGGAACAAACACTCACGGGAAAATCGGTCGTTGAGACCCTTGAGGATCTGAGTTTTAAACATGCCCTTGATGAAGTATTAAAGGAAGCCAAAGTAATGGATTCACCCAGACAATCTTTCGAATCCCAAAAGCATACGGAAATTATTTCAAGGATTTTCGTGCATCTCTGGCTAAGTCCTTCCTTCCGGGATGCTGAAAAAGACCTGATCCGGACTATCAGCGACCCGGACCGTTTTTACTGGTATGAAAGATCAGTATTCATCAGCTCCATCACCCTTTCATTGCTCAGAAACTTCGACACTGAAAAGTTCCTGACACTTTATGGTTTCTATAAACTTGGCGAAGAAGAAGTCTGGCAAAGGGCACTTATTGGACTCATCCTGGGTTTTTATAAATACAATTACAGGATTCCATTATATCCTCAACTTTTGGGGTTGATTGAGGAGCTTGCCGGTCAGGAATTTTTTGAAAAAGACCTGGAATTGATCCTCTTACAGCTGGTCAGATCGGGTGAAACTGAAAAAATATCAAAGAAAATACGGGATGAGATTGTACCTGAGATGACCAAACTGGCTCCCAGGCTGAATGAAAAACTCGACCTGGACAAGATGATCCCGGATGATTTCCTTGAAGACAAGAATCCTGACTGGAGTGAGATTTTCAAGGAATCGGAGGGGCTGTATGAAAAGGTTGAAGAGTTCTCAAAATTGCAAATGGAAGGAGCGGATGTATTCATGTCGGCTTTTTCTCAATTAAAACAATTTTCCTTTTTTGGAGAAATGAGCAACTGGTTCCTTCCCTTTCATCCGGACAATCCGGTTATTGACGATGCTTTTGAATTTGAGGATTCAGAATTTGATAAAAAACTCTTCCTTGAGGGGCTCAATAAAACACCTTTTATGTGTAATTCGGACAAGTACTCATTTTGCCTGAATGTAAAACTCATGCCCCAGGGCCAAAAGTCTATGCTTCTAAAGCTGTTCCAGGCTGAATTGGCCAGTATGGAAGAAATAAATAAAGAGGAACAAATCGTAGAAGCCTCTAAAAAGAATGCAACTATCTATACTCAATACATTCACGACCTGTACAGGTTTTATAAACTTTTCAGGTTCAGAAATGAGTTTTATGACCTGTTTCTTACTGATTTGAATTTTGGCGAAACTTTATTTTTTAAGATGATTGTCAAGGACCAGACACTGATACGGAAAATCGCAGAATATTATTTCCAGCATGGCAGTTATGAGGAGGCAATCAGAATCTATAAACGCCTGCCTGATCTTGACAGCGATGCAGAAGTCCTTGAAAAGATCGCCTATTCCCACCAGATGCTTAAGGATTATGCTTCCGCACTTGATCACTACCTGAAAGCTGAGATCCATAATCCCAAAAAGGAGTGGATCATCAAAAAAACAGCCTTATGTTATCGTGTATTGAATGTACCAAAAAAAGCCCTGGAGTATTATTGCAGAGCTGAACGCCTGAATCCTGATAATCTTTATACACAGGCCTCAATAGGACATTGCTATCTGGAATTAAAGGATTGGGAAAACGCACTGCAATACTATTTTAAGGTTGAATACCTTGATCCAAAGAACAAAAAAGTGCACCGGCCCATAGCCTGGTGCAGCTTTGTTCAGGGGAAATTTGACACTGCGGAGAAATACTATAAAATGCTTCTTAAGGATGCTCCAAACAAGCACGACTTCATGAATTTCGGACACCTGCTTTGGTGCAGAGGGAATAAGGTACAGGCCGTGGAATATTATAAACGAAGTGTTGAATCTGTGGACAATTCCATTGAGCTCTTTCTTAAAGGATTTGAGGAAGACCGCATCTACCTCCTGAATCACGGGATCAACCCGGACGATATACCCATACTCCTGGATCACCTACAATACCAGTTGAGTGAAAAAAAATA
>CAZEWV010000495.1:0-2321 GCA_964516025.1 uncultured Eubacteriales bacterium | reverse complement strand
CGCCTCCTCATTCACCCACGGGCAAGCCCGTGGAACTCTGCCCTCCGGGTCTTTTGGAATACACTCCCGACGGATTTGCAGAGACTGCAGAGCTTATTGAACTCTGCAAAGTTGTCTCTCGATATGGGGGATTTTATGCAACTCACATGAGAAGCGAGGACGAGTCTGTCCTGGAAGCCGTGGGTGAGGCCATCTATATCGCAGAAGCGACAAACCTTCCCCTACAGATTGCTCACTTTAAAGCTGTAGGAAGTAACAATTGGTGGAAATTGCCAAAAATGTTTGACCTTGTGGAAAGAGCGGCGGGGAGAGGCCTGCCTGTTACAGTGGATCGATATCCCTATATTGCATTCAGTACAGGATTAAGCATTATCTTTCCACAGTGGGCTCTTGACGGCGGCATGGTTAAACTTATCGGAAGGCTTAAGGATAAAGACATTCGGCAGTCCATGAAAGCCGAAACACTTAAAAAAGTTCAAGGGTACGGTTGGGAAAAGATCGTCATTTCAAATGTGCAGAAAGAAAATAACCAAAGCTTGATCGGAAAAAATATTGGCGAAGCGGCAGCCGCAGTCAACACAGATCCTTATGAATTTGCATGTGACCTTATTGTAGATGAGGGCCGGGATGTCTCCCATATTGGTTTTGGCATGAATGAAGAAACAACCGAAGCCGTTCTTAGACATCCACTCGCTATGCTCGGCTCTGATGGTTCCTCTCTTGCTCCATATGGCCCATTGAGTGAGGGAAAACCTCATCCCCGAAATTACGGGGCTTTTCCCCGCTTCCTAGGATACTATGTTCGTGAAAGAAAGATCCTCTCTCTCCCTCTAGCGATCAAGAAAATATCTTCCATGGCGGCAGCCAGATTGGGACTTAGAGATAGAGGCTCAATTAGAAATGGCAGCTACGCCGATATCGTGGTTTTTGATCCCCTAAACATTAATGACAAAGCCACTTTTATCGAGCCTCACCAGTATCCCATTGGGATTGATTATGTAATCGTTAACGGGACTGTTGTTGTCGATCATGGGAATCATACCGAAAAATTACCTGGAAAAGTGCTATCCAATCCGTTTTTATAGAAGAGTTTCTAGAAAATCGTCGTATTCAGGAGCTTTCGTCTCCCAAGCAAACTTTGTCAGATGTTCTTTAAAATCGATATTTCGGATTATCTCCGGATTTGACACAAGTTCAGTTAATTTTTCGACAAGATTATTGAAATTATCATAATAATTCTGAGGGAACATCTCAGGCGGAAAAATCTCAGGATAACTGAGACGTTTCGGGAGCAGCGGATAGCATCCGCAGTACACGGCTTCCACAACACTGATGCCGAAAAAATCCTGTTTCGAAGTGACTGATAAAATATCCGAGGAATAAAGCCATTGTATGTATTCACTTCGGTTTTCGACATAACCGGACTGCAGAATCCGATGTCCAATTTTTTCTTGAGCCTTGTTAAAGATCTCGGGCTGACGACTGAATTTTTCGCCCAATAGAACGACTTGAAAATCGAGCTCCTTTTCGTCCAGAATATCGAGAGACTTAAAAAAATCGTCCGGATTTTTATCATACTCCCATCTGTTATTCCAGAGAATAACCGGAGATTTATTTCCTCGGATTTGACTGCCTAAATCCGGTTTCTGAGCATCAAGAGAAAATAGATCCATGCCCAAATGCAGAACATGCGATTTCTCTTCGATGACCTGGATATTATGAAATTCCCTAAAATCAGGAAAATGCTTCAGCAGTTTGGGAAGTTCAGCGAGGAAGGATTCGCGATGATAGGACGAATTAAACAGAACCGAATTTGCAGCCAGTGCAGACACATAATTGATGAAACCGTAATGCTTATCCCTTTTGTGCAGAATGTCCCTATCCCCTGCTGACCAGGGATAGGAGATCTGGTTTTCATGGAAATAAACGGCCACAGGAATTTGCGCTGTGCGCTCTCTTGTCAAAGAGAGAAAAGTGGTCAGGTCGAGCATGTCTGTAGCGAGAATAAGGTCAGGGTTGGAATCATGTTCCATAAAGATTTTTGCAAGAGAAACCGCACCTCCATGCATCCGCCACTTCCAGTACCGTCCTTCAAGACTCAGAATTTCTACATCGTGCCGGCTGTGTTGTTTATATCCCTCCGCCCAGGCCCGGTGTGATCCGGTAAAATAGGGTTCAATAAGAAATATGCGCAATTTCTTTTCCTTTTTAATTAAAATAATGCATTGAGTTGTTTATGGCAATCCCAGCACGAATTAAATGAACAAGTAAAACAACCCCGCACTTACGTACGGGGCTTTAGTCCAATGCAAGCTTCGCTT
>CAZEWV010000494.1:0-2331 GCA_964516025.1 uncultured Eubacteriales bacterium | reverse complement strand
AAGCATCATCGCCGATGCTATTTCCACTCCATTCCATGCCGTTAAAAACAGAGCGCAGGTCAAACCCGGAGACAGTGTAGTGGTCTTTGGCTGTGGTGGAGTGGGGATAAACGTTGTCCAGATTGCAGCAGCCGTAGGAGGATCTGTCATTGCCGTCGACATCAAAGATCATAAACTGGAAATCGCTAAAAAGCTCGGTGCACTCCACACCATCAATGCCAAAGATAAAGAAGATAAGGCGATCCTCAAAGAGATAAGAAACTTGACTGGAGGAGGAGCCGACATTTCCATAGAGGCCATTGGTAATCCAAGGACCATTGAATTGGGTCCGGCTGCAGTGAAAGCCGGGGGATGCCACTGCCAGATCGGGTACACACACCACAGTGTCCCCCTCAATGCCGGCCGGTTGATGTTTCGGGAAATTGAAATCAAAGGATCCCTTGGCTGCAGGCCCGTGGACTACCCGAAGATCATCGAAATGGTCCGGACAGGCAAGATTCAACTCAAGCCTGTTGTTACACACAGATTTAAACTCACAGAGATCAATGACGCGTTCGATCTTCTGAGAAAGGGAGAATCCTTAAGGTCCATCATCGTTTTCTGAGTCTCTATTTTCCTTTGAACCGACCTTTTCGTTTCTCCAGAAATGCCGACACACCTTCCTTTTTATCTTCGGTCGTACAGGATAGGGCATGGAGGTAGGATTCAAGGGCATATCCGGAATCCAATCCACTCCCAACACCGCGGTTCACGGCCTCTTTGGCAAACTGGACAGCCAGCGGAGGCCGGGAAGCAATTTTATCGGCCAGCTCCAGAGTTTTTTCCATCAACTCTTCATGAGGGACTACCTTGTTGGCAAGCCCGATCCGATAGGCTTCTTGGGCGTCGATAAAGTCTCCGGAAAGGATCATTTCCATGGCCCTTCCCAACCCGATAAGTCTGGGGAGACGCTGAGTCCCTCCATCTCCCGGAATGATGCCCAGTTTGACTTCAGGAGCTCCAAACTTGGCTCGCTCTGAACAAATCCGGATGGAACAGGCTAAAGCCAGCTCCAACCCCCCGCCCAATGCATATCCGTTGACGGCGGCAATGACCGGAACGGCTAAGTTTTCGATTCGGGAAAACAGATCCTGCCTTTCTTTCGAGACTTTCCGTCCAGTTTTGGCATCCCGAGCAAGGAGCTCTTGGATATCAGCACCGGCCACGAACGCCTTGTCTCCGGCTCCGGTGAAAATGAGGACTCTCAATATATCATCCTGCTCGATTTCATCCAGGACAAATTTCAACTCCGATGTCAGTTGATTGGACAGGGCATTCATTTTCTCTGGGCGGTTTATCGTCAAAATCCCGATTGTATCTTTTTTTTCATAGAGAAGGGTCGAGTACATGATCCATTTCCTCCTATTCAGGTAAAGGCTTTTATTCCGAGTTCATAGGCCCCGATTATGAGCTGCTGAATTTGTGACGTCCCCTCATAGAGAGTGTTGATCCGGGCATCCCGGTAGAAGCGTTCGACATCGTATTCGCCGGAAAATCCATATCCGCCGTGAAGCTGTACGGCCTTGTAGGCCACTCGGTTGACCATTTCACTGCAGTAGTATTTTGCAATGGATGTCTCACGCGTATTGGGAAGTCCCTTATTTTTTAGATGTCCCGCCCGGTAAACCAGCAGCCGTCCGGCCTCACATTCGACAACCATATCGGCAATCATCTGCTGGACGAGTTGAAATCCACCCACAGGTTTTCCAAATTGGATTCTCTCCTTGACGTATTTTTTACAGATGTTGATACACCCCTGTGCCGAACCGACACAGCCTGCCGAAACAGTGTAACGTCCATAATCCAGAGTTCCCATGGCCACTTTAAATCCCTTATTCAGCTCTCCCACGATGTTTTCTTTAGGAACGCGGCAGTTTTCCAGAAAAATTTCTGCTGTATTCGATGCCCGAAGCCCCAGTTTGTCGTGGAGATCCCGGGTTGAAAAACCCTCCATTCCCCGTTCCACAAAAAAAGCCGTGATGCCTTTTGGCCCGGCCTCTTTATCTGTCTTGGCGTAAACGATGGCCAAGTCCGCAATTCCGGCGTTTGTAATCCAGGTCTTCTGCCCGTTGAGGACATAAGAATCTCCGTCTTCGACAGCAGATGTAACCATCGAAGCGGGATCACTTCCTGCATTGGGTTCCGTAAGTCCGAAACAGCCGATCCACTCTCCACTTGTGAGTTTAGGTAAATACTTTTTCTTCTGCTCCTCATTGGCAAATTTCAAGATAGGAAGCTCTACAAGTGAAACCTGAACGGAATAGGTCCCCCTTAGAGAAGAGTCCACCCGGC
>CAZEWV010000493.1:0-2338 GCA_964516025.1 uncultured Eubacteriales bacterium | reverse complement strand
AAAGCAGAACCCGGTTTGCCGGTAAAGTCGAAGGGAATACGAAAATCAAGGATGTGGTCAAGGGATTCTGGACCCAAAGAGATACTGTTAAATTCCTGAAAAACAGATTATCCTTCGATCTCGAATTGAGAGGAGGACAAATACGCACTCTGGAGATCAAAACCTCCAAAAAGTGTGACTATTTCATCGATCTCCATATCAACGGACAGAGAGACCCTAGAAAAATCCTCGTCCTCGACAACAATGTTCACGTCAATAATATTCCTTTTTCACTAGACTAATTCGGACATTCAGTTTAGAATTTCTCTCAGACGGATAGAGATCCACAAATTAAAAAAAACAAAATGAAGGGAGAGTTTGAAATGACCCCAAGCCATCTTTTAAAGAATCCCATCTCGATCTCTCTGTTTATGGCATTCCTGCTGCTTTTTATTTTCACTGTGTGCAGTAACAGTACTGAACATGAAAAAAAAACCGGTCAGGACCAATTCCAGAAACAAGCTTTCGATTTTGGGGGCGAAATCATTTTCCACTCCAACTTTGACGGAGACAATGAAATCTACAAACTCTCCAATAAAGGTATTGAGAAGCTGACCGATAACAGTTGGGATGATGAATATCCGGCCTGGGCGCCCGACAAATCAAAAATTGCTTTTACGGCTAATCGAGAGGGAAATTATAATATCTACACCATGACCCCTCAAGGCACACGGATAACACAGATCACCACCGCTAAAACAGACGACAAAGAACCTTCTTGGTTTGCAGACGGCAGATATATTGCCTATTCGCAGGAAAGAAAAAGGGTCGTCAACAGGGAAATCCATCTCTACAAGGTCGACATCGAATCGAAAAAAGCAGAGAGAATAATGCCCGATTACGGTAAGACACATGCCATCCCCAATGTCTCTCCCTCTCTACGACACATTACCTTCACGGGAAAACGTATGATGGGCTGGGACGTCGCTATTTATGATACCCAAACAAAGACCATCCAATTTCTTTTAGATGGCGGAGACAGCTGCCGCGCCCGGTTCTCCAATGACGGAAAAAAGCTGGCCTATGTCTCCAGTAGAGCAGATGACATGGGTGATATTTGGCTCATGAATCCAAATGGCACAGACAAAATCAGGCTCACTGAAAGAGATGATACTTATGACTATTTTCCAACCTGGTCACCGGATGGACGATATATCGCCTTCAACTCCTCTACCCAGCATGACCACAACGGAGACTGGCAGCTATACATCATCGAGGTGGAGACAAAAAAAACCATGTTGGTCTTCGACAGTCCCGGAAACGATGTCTTTCCCGACTGGCGCTAAATTGGATTGACTCGACTTAAATGTGGCGATAAAATACATCTCATGAAAAAAATTAAACTTCATCACCAAATCTTCATCGGTCTTATTCTCGGCGTTGTGATCGGCCTCGTCTTCGGGGAAAAAGCCAGTGTTATCAAGCCAATCGGCACGATTTTTCTTAACCTCATCATCATGATTGTGGTCCCTCTTGTCTTTGTCTCGCTGATGCTGGGGACAGCAAGCCTGGGAGACGTTCGAAAGCTGGGACGAATCGGGCTCAAAACTATAGTCTACTTCACTCTGACAACCTTGGTGGCAGCAATTGTCGGGCTGGCGGCAGCCAACATTTTCAAGCCCGGAGTCGGTTTAAATGAAGAGGTCAAGGCAGAGCTCCACAAAAACTTTGATTCCGGGGCACAGGTGGGGATTCAAAGGATGGAAGAGAAGCCATCGGCTATCGATATTCTGATAAATATCGTCCCCACCAATCCCATCAGATCTCTGGTTGAAGGAAATTTACTGCAGGTCATTTTCCTGGCTCTTCTTTTTGGCTCCATTCTCACTGTCATAAAAAAGGAGAGAGCCGAACCAGTCATAAAACTCCTCGAAGGCCTCAATGATGTCATCATCCAGGTCGTTCATCTAGCCATGAGGATCGCTCCATTTGGCGTCATGGCCCTGATTGCAGACGTCATCGGGCAGTACGGAGAAAGCATCCTTTTAACTCTTCTCAAATATATCCTGGTTTGTGTGGGGGCCCTCCTGCTCTACACCATCGGCATGAATTCGCTGACACTCAGCACTCTAGGACGAACCAATCCCCTTCATTTTCTTAAGGCCACAAAAGAGGCCATGCTTATCGCTTTCAGCACATCCAGTTCAAATGCGGCTCTGCCGGTCAGCATGGAGAGTGTCGAACATGTCGGAGTATCCCGAGAGTACTCCAGTTTCGTCATCCCTTTGGGAGCGACCATCAACATGGATGGGACAGCCCTTTACCAGGGAGTGGCGGCCCTCTTCATCGCCCAAATTTA
>CAZEWV010000492.1:0-2338 GCA_964516025.1 uncultured Eubacteriales bacterium | reverse complement strand
GAACTGGCCGCTGGTCGAAAACGATGCCAAGACAGCCGATCTTTTAGACATTGAAATTTATGAAGAGGACCTCTGTCCCAGATATTCGGGCATCATTGTCAAGGGCATCAAAGTCGGGCCATCGCCGGACTGGTTGAAAGAGAGGATCACGGCCGTGGGTCTCAAACCCATCAACAATGTCGTCGACATCAGCAACTATGTCCTCTATGCCACAGCCCATCCCATCCACGCCTTTGATCTGGCCAAGCTGTCTGGACGGAAGATTATTGTCCGCAAAGCCAACAAGGGCGAAAAACTCAGGACGCTGGAAGGGGAGGATTTAATCCTTACTACGGAGATGTTGGTGATCGCCGACGAAAAGAAGCCCGTGGCCCTGGCAGGGGTGATCGGTGGAGAAGACACTGCTGTGACCGGGAACACAAAGGATGTGTTTATCGAGAGCGCGTGTTTTGATCCGGTCTCTGTCCGGAAGACCGGTAAAAAAACCGGGATCCAGACAGACGCGTCTTACCGCTTTGAAAGGGGCGCGGATGTATCGTTTCCGCCCAAAGCCGCTTTGATGGCCGCCTCCTTGCTGATGCAGTTTGAGGGGACCGCCACTAAAGGCATTATGGATGTCTATCCCAAGCCCAAAAAGCACAGGACTGTCCTGCTCCGCAGCCACCGTGTGGAAGAACTGATAGGTGTCGGTATTGCCGACGAATTTATTGCGAATATTCTGACCAGTCTGGGTTTCAGCCTGGAAAATCAGCAGCAGGGCATCTGGCAGGTCAAGGTGCCTTTTTTCCGTGTGGATATCGAGAGAGAAGCCGACTTGATCGAAGAGGTCGCCCGGTTTTATGGCTACGATAAGATCCCGTCAATGGTTCCCTCCTACAATGTTCTCGAGTACACCCACGATGTAAAGAAAAGCTTTATCTCCAAGATCCGACAGACGCTCTTTCACCACGGCTTCGATGAAGCCGTCAATTTCAGCTTTGTGGATCCGGAGAAAGATGTGCTTTTCAAGGTTGACCGTGAGCCTGTCGAAATCCGGAATCCCATCTCGACAAAGGCCTCTATCCTCAGGACTACACTCATAGGAGGACTTCTGGAGAACATCGCATGGAACCTCAACCATGGAGCGGATGGTGCGCATCTTTTTGAAATCGGAAAGGCCTACTCTTGGGAAGAAGAAGTGACACATGAAGACACGATTCTGGGCATGGTAACCACAGGAGACAATGAACTTTCGCACTGGCGGGCTAAGACCGAGAAGACAGACTTTTTTCATCTGAAGGGGGCCTGTGAAGCCTTGCTGGCGAATCTAGGGTACTCGACATATTCTTTTAAGGAATCGAAAAATCACTGCTTTGAACCGGGAAATTCCATCTGCATCTTCTACAAGGGACGACGGATTGGCTCTCTCGGACGTGTTCATCAAGCTATCCTCACGGCCTACTCCCTTAAGGAACCGGTCTGGGCCGCTGAAATCAACCTGGATGTGCTGTTTGAAAAGCAGCCGAAAGCGTTTTCTTTTACCCCGATCGGCAAATTCCCCACTGTCACGCGTGATATCACTTTTATCGTAGGCCGCGACGTCATCTATCAGGACATCCAAGAAGATATCCGTGAGCTTCAACTGCCCTTTCTGGAAACATTCGATCTGCACGACCGTTTCGAAGGGGCCTCTATTCCTAAGGGGAAGGTGAGTCTTTCGCTGCGTTTTGTGTTCAGGCATCCACAGCGGACGCTCTTGGCGGAGGACGTCGAGAACACCATCGCCAAGGCCGTCAAAACGCTCAAGACCAAGTTTAAAATCGAAATGAGAGAAGGGGGAAAAAATTGACAAGTGAAATAGAAAGAATTAAAATTTTAGAGGGGAAAGTCTCCCAGATTGTTGATTATATCAACAAACTCATCAGCGAAAACGGACAGCTCAAAAGTCAAGTCAAAGATCTCAGAGCAGCAAAAAAAGAGTTGGAAGAACAGGCAAGAAAATTCGAAAACTATAACAGCATTTTGCAAGATTATAAGAAAGAAAAGGAGGAAATGAAGGAAAAAATTGAGACCATTATCAGTCAGATAGATCAGATAGGGCTATGATTGATAAAGTTATTGAAATCGAAATTTACGGACAAAAATATAAAATTAGAGTCAAAGGAGAAGAGGATGAAAAATACATAAGTCATCTTACTTCTCATGTTGATCAAAAAATGCACGAAGTTGCTGTAAAATCAAAATCAACAGACATGTTCAAGATCGCTGTCTTGGCGGCCTTGAACATTGCGGACGAATACTTTTTGAGCCAGAAGAAGCTGGATCAACTGAATGAAGTATTAGGGCATATGGAAGATGA
>CAZEWV010000491.1:0-2357 GCA_964516025.1 uncultured Eubacteriales bacterium | reverse complement strand
CAAGCCACCATCTACCCCGAAGGCCGGCTTCACACTATTCAAATGAAAGGCATCGATCCGGCCCAAAGTGTCGTGAATCTGCCCACTCAGTTTTTGGATCAAGAGGGTGAGGAACTGCCGGCCTTGATCGGCACCCGAATGGCCAAAAACACAGGGCTCGAAATCGGGGACTCGGTCACCGTGCGTTGGCGGGATGCAAAAGGAACATTCGATGCCCGGGATGTCAAGATCATCCAGATTATGAAGACTATGGTCCCCACTGTCGACCAGGCCCAGATCTGGGTTCCGCTGGCCAAACTGCAGTCGCTGACCCGGATGGAAAACGAAGCCAGCCTGGTCATTTTCGCCAAAGACACCGAAGAATTCCCCCAAACGAGCGGATGGATACATAAGGACATGGATTTCTTGCTCAAAGACATAAACTACTTGGTCAAGACCAAAAAAGTCGGTGGATCCGTCGTTTTCTTTATTTTGTTGGCTTTAGCTATGCTGGCCATTTTTAACACCCAAGTGCTTTCCATCTTCAGACGGAGAAAAGAAATGGGGACATTAATGTCCATGGGCATGACAAGAGGAAAGCTCATTCGTCTTTTCACTCTGGAAGGAGCTATGCATTCCGTTTTAGCGGTCATTGTGGGCGCCATTTACGGAACACCCTTACTTCTCTGGTCAGCCAAAAAGGGAATGGCGATGCCGGCATCTGTCGACGACTATGGAATTGCCCTTGGTGAAGTGCTTTTGCCTGAATACGGTGCAGGATTGATCATCGGCACAACGATTTTGGTTCTTTTGGTGACAACGCTCGTCAGTTTCATGCCGACACGAAAAATCTCTAAATTGAAACCGACAGATGCTTTAAGGGGGAAAATGACATGATCAAATTCATTTTCAAAGGCATACTTCGTGATCGCTCCAGAAGTTTGTTCCCTATTCTTGTCGTCGCAAGCGGAGTATTTCTCACCGTTCTGTTTTACTGCTATATGGACGGGGCGATCAATATGTTTATCGATACAGGGGCCAAATTTGACGGAGGACACGTAAAAATCATGTCCCGTGCTTACGCCGAAAATTCCGACCAACTGCCCAATGATTTGGCCTACATCGGTGTCGGGAAGTTGATGAACGAACTCAAACAAGACTTTCCCGGATATGTATGGACAAAAAGAATCCGTTTCGGCGGACTGCTTGATGTTCCGGATGAGGAAGGAGAGACACGAGCCCAGGGTCCGGTGGCCGGTTTAGCCCTTGATCTTTTCGCAAAAGGAAGCCTGGACTGGGAACTGTTAGGAATAGAGGATTCCATTGTCCGAGGGAAAGCACCCACAAAACTTGGAGAGATACTCATCAGCGATGATTTCGCCACCCGTTTGGAAATTTCCATAGGTGAAACGGCCACACTCATCGGTTCGACCATGTACGGCAGTATGGCAGCTGCCAATTTCACTGTGGTAGGGACCGTCCGCTTCGGAATATCGGCCCTTGACCGCGGGGCTATGGTAGCCGATGTGAAAGATATCCAAATAGCCTTGGATATGAAAGATGCGGCGGGCGAGATTCTCGGCTTTTTCGATGATTTTGTTTACAGGGAAGAAGAGGCCGGTTTAACCGCCCTGAATTTTAACGCCAAATATGAGGAAAATGATGATGAATTTGCACCGGTGATGAAGTCCCTCACCCAACAAGGCGGGATGATTGAGATGATGAGTATGATTGATCTCTATATGCCAGTCATGGTCACTGTATTTGTCATTATCATGTCCATTGTTCTCTGGAATGCGGGACTTATCGGAAGCCTCAGACGGTATGGGGAAATCGGGGTCCGTCTGGCCATGGGAGAAAGCAAAGGCCACCTCTACCGTTCCATGATGACCGAATCCCTGATCCTGGGTTGTTTCGGAACGATTATAGGCACAGCCTTTGCTTTATTGGCTGCCTTCTGGCTGCAGGAAAAAGGTTTTAATATATCTCAGCTCATGCAGAACGCAACTCTCCTTATAAATGATGTCATCAGAGCTAAAATTACACCCTCTTCGTTTGTTATTGGTTTCATTCCCGGTCTTCTGGCCAATGTCTTAGGGGCATCCTTTGCCGGCATCGGAATTTACAGGCGCAAGACCGCTCAATTGATGAAGGAGCTTGAAGTATGAAAAAACTAATGTACATCATAACCATAATGATTTTTGTCACGGCCATCCTAGCAGCACAGTCTTTTCCTTCGGGGGAAGACATTCTCAGACGAGTGGATGCCAACATCGGATCTGACAATAAAATTTCCACGGCTGAAATGATCATCCATACAAAGCGGGGCAGCCGCTCCATGAAATCAAAATCATGGATGATGGGAGAAGAAAAATCTT
>CAZEWV010000490.1:0-2369 GCA_964516025.1 uncultured Eubacteriales bacterium | reverse complement strand
CAATGTCATTTATTCGTCAAGTTTTTACGGTCGATTAAGGAGATCTGAGTTCAAGGATGGGATCTGGACAAGTAAAAATATTCTGCCCACGGTCCCGGAAGGTGAATCTGCTCTGCGCGGACAATGGATGGCGGCAACAATCGTCTCTGCGCATCATCCTTCTGTTGTCTATCACGGCATGCAGTATCTTTTCAGGTCCATGGATGAGGGAGAGACATGGAAGAGGATCAGTCCTGATTTGAGCTACAACAATCCAGAGCAGCAGGGGGAACTGCCCTTTGCTATTCCTTTTGCCACAATTACCGCGATCTCAGAATCTCCTTTTAAATTTGGTTTGATCTACGTCGGCACGGACGACGGCCGCGTTCATATCACAAAAAACGGAGGTCAGACCTGGACAGAAATCATCAAGGGACTTCCCTTTAATAAACAGGTTTCAAGGATTGTCGCATCCAAGTATGACCAGGAGACAGTCTATCTCACATTAAACGGCCGTAGAGATGACGATTTTGCCGATTATATCTATAAATCCACAGATTTTGGTGCGACATGGGTTGATATTTCAGGAAATATCCCCGGCGGACCTATCAATGTCATCAGAGAGGATCCAAAAAAAGAAAAGATCCTTTATTTAGGATCAGAGCTGGGTGTTTATGTGACTGTAGATGGAGGGGAGGTTTGGCAGGTCCTTGGCAGCAGCCTACCTAACTGTTTTGTGTGGGATCTCATTGTCCATCCGAGAGATAATGTCGTGGTGATCGCCACAAACGGCCGGGGGATGTATGCAATGGATGATATCTCGTCCGTTCAAAAATAAAAGGAATTTCTTTAAAAAGAATTTTGTTATATAGAATAGATTGAATTATTCAGGTTAACTAGAACATATGCCAGTCTGAATTGGGAGAGATCCTATTCAGAAATGGCTATTTAGTGAAAGATTCTCAAATACTCCAGAAATGAGGAGGAATTAAGATGTTGAAAAAATTATCTGGAATTTTTATTTTATCCTGTTTTGTTCTGCTTAGCATGGGGTGCAGCCAGTCTTATGATGGGCCCCCGGCAGACCTAGTCATTAAAAACGCTAAGATTGTCACCATAGACAAAGATAATCCCAGGGCTCAAGCTATCGCCATTAGAGGGGAAAAAATCCTTGCGGTAGGGTCTTACAGCAAAATCAAACAGTACATCGATGAGGCCGCGACTCAAGTCATCGATGCAGGCGGACGGCTCTTGATCCCCGGATTTAACGATGCGCACATTCATTTTCTGAGCGGCGGCCGATCCTTGATGAACCTCGATTTCCGCTATGTTTTTGATCCGCAGGAAATCGCCCTGATGGTCAAGGAAAAGGTGGACCTGGTCGAGCCGGGAGTATTAATCTCGGGAAGAGGTTGGGAACATGAGACCTTTCCCGATAAGAAATGGCCTACCAAGGAAATACTCGATGCGGTCGCTCCCGATAATCCTGTTATCCTCAGCCGTGCGGATGGCCATTCAGTTTGGATCAACAGCTATGTCATCAAAATGTCGGGAATCACAAAAGATACGCCGAGTCCTCCCAATGGGACCATTGTCAAGGATCCGGAGACAGGGGAACCCACGGGCATACTCAAGGAAGGGGCTTCTAGACTCATCAAACGGACAACGACACAACAACTCACTCCGGAAGACCGACAGCTCCAGACTGACCAGGCTCTTGAACTGGCTTTGGAAGCAGCCAGAAAAACCGGCGTGACCAGCATTTCTCATCTCAACGGCGGGTTTGACCTCCTCCAGAGATTTAAAGACGAAGGACGGCTTACTCTTCGGGCTACGGTCAATATGGGGCTGCCTTCTGAAGGAGGAAATACAGAGGAATCTTGGAATAGGTTAGATCAACTTCGAAAGGATTTCCCTTCGGAAAAGGACTGGATCCGTTTTGGTTATCTCAAGATCTTTATAGACGGAACTCTGGGTTCTGGAACGGCCCTCATGTTTGAGCCTTTTATGGATGATCCCACGACCAGCGGTCTTTCCATGATGCCCTATGACGAGTTCGAGCGCCGTATCGCCGCCGCCGATGCGAGAGGTTATCAGACCGGTACACATGCGATTGGAGATAAAGGGAATAACTGGGTTTTAAATGCTCTGGAAAAAGCCCAGCAGGTCAACGGCACACGCGACAGCCGCCATCGCTCAGAGCACGCACAGATACTGCGCCTTTCCGATATTCCACGTTTTGCCGAATTGGGAGTGATCGCATCCATGCAGCCGACTCACTGCATTACCGATAAGCGGTTTGCAGAGAAACGAATCGGGTTTGAACGCTGTAAAGGGGCTTATGCCTGGCAGAAACTGCTTGATGCCGGAGTGCATATCGCCTTTGGGAC
>CAZEWV010000489.1:0-2374 GCA_964516025.1 uncultured Eubacteriales bacterium | reverse complement strand
ATGATTTTACCAAAAATATCGAGTGCACGACCCCAGATTCCTGGGACTCAATTGAGTGTCTATCCCCATTCCGGCTCGAACCATTTGGGACTCTACCCCTGGGTCGATGCTTTCCGCTGTAATGGATGTGGAGCCTGTGTCAGGGCCTGTCCACCCGGAATCGTTGGGCTGCACAAGGAGAAGGCCGCTATAATTCTCGATCTCTGTCAGCAGTGCGGAGAGTGTTTCGAGGCCTGTCCGGTTGAGGGGGCTCTCATTTACAAACTCCCTCCCGGCTCACCGGAAACCGGGAATACGCCCTATATTTCTAAAATTTGATATCAAACATGAGGACTCTCTGAATAAAAAAAAAGGAGAAAATGAAATGCCGGAAAAACTGAATACAAACTACGTTGATCATATTTGCATCGCCGTCAACGACGTGAAAAAGGCCGAAAAGGATTATGTCGATGCTTTTGGATGGGATGTGGCTTACCGCTATGTGGATGAGCCCGAAAAAATCAGAGTGACCGGTTTTTTGGTCGGACAAACAGCCATAGAGATCATGGAGGATTCGGACGGCACCGGCGAGGTGGCCAAGTTTATCAAAAGGGCGGGCGAAGGAGTGATGCTCATCAGCTATAATGTGGACAACTGTGAGGAATCCCTTGAGCTGCTCAAAAGAAACAAGGTCAGGTTGATTGACCAGAAGCCAAGATTTTTTGCCGAGTACAAGAGAAATTTTGCCTTTATCCACCCTGCGGCCACGCACGGCATCTTGACCGAGATCATCGACGGGAAATACTAAACTTAAATGGAGAAAAAAATCAGGGTCGTCATCGCCAAACCAGGCCTTGACGGGCATGATGTGGGGGCCAAGGTGGTCGCCTTGGCTTTAAAAGATGCGGGAATGGAAGTGATCTATACCGGGCTTCACCGGACCATCGATGAGATCGTCAAAACGGCACTCGAAGAGGATGCCGATGTCATTGGATTGTCCATCTATTCGGGAGCCCACCTTCCGCTGAGCAAAAAGCTAATGGACAACCTCAAGGACAAGGGGATTTCTGACAAATTGATCTTGGTCGGCGGGAATATTCCCCACGGGGATATTTCTAAACTCAAAAGTTATGGTGTGACCAAAGTATTCCCTATCGGATCCAGGTTGGAAAAAATCGTGGCCTTCGTTCAAGAGAGAGTGTCAAAGAATGAAGAATAAGCCAAAACCTGAAGAACCGGACGAAGTTATTCTGGAATCGGGCATCAAGGTCAAGCCGGTCTTCGGACCTGAAGACATCAAAGATATTCCCTTTGAAAAAAAAATAGGCCGGCCGGGAGATTATCCCTTCACTCGGGGCATTCACCCTTTTATGTACCGCAAGCGGCCCTGGACTATGCGCCAATATTCGGGTTTCGGCACGGCCAAAGAGACAAACGAGCGGTTCAAATGGCTTTTAAGTCAGGGGCAGACGGCCCTCAACGTTGCTTTCGATCTTCCGACCCAGTTAGGGCTGGATTCCGATGATCCTTCTGCCGAGGAGGAAGTCGGCCGGGTGGGGGTGGCTATCGATACCCTCAGAGATTTGGAGGAGGCCTTTGCCGGGATCCCGATTGATAAGATCAGCACCTCTCTGACCATCAATCCGGTCGCCTCGGTTATGCTGGCCATGTATCTGGTGGTGGCCGAGAAGCAGAGGATTTCCTGGGGATTAGTCAGAGGAACGACACAGAATGATATTCTCAAGGAATACATAGGCCGGGGAACCTGGATTTTCCCTGTCCGGCCTTCGATCCGGCTCATTGGAGATATGGTCGAATTCTGTTCCAAGAACGTCCCAAAATTCAATCCCTTCAGCGTCTGCGGCTACCATATCCGGGAGTCGGGCGCGACTCCTGTTCAGGAAATGGCCTATGCCTTCGCCATAGCCATCGCCTATATCGAAGAAATTCTCCATCGAGGATTGGACATCGACAGTTTTGCCGGCAGAATCGCCTTCAACTTTGATATTCACGGCAACTTGTGGGAACAGGTGGCCAAATTCAGAGCCGGAAGAAGGCTCTGGGCCAAAATCGTCAAAGACCGTTTTGGAGCTAAAAATCCTCGCTCCATGCTCTTGCGCATGATCGCCGGCGGAGGCGGTGGGGGCCTGACGGTCCAGCAACCCGAAAACAACATTGTCCGTGGCGCCTACTATGCGCTGATTTCGGCCCTGTCCGGAACACAAACCATGGCCCTCTGTTCCTACGATGAAGCCTACACCATTCCCTCAAAAAAAGCGGCTCTGCTCAGCTTGAGAACCATGCAGATCCTGGCCGATGAGATGGGACTCAAGGATACCGTCGATCCACTGGGCGGCTCTTACTATATCGAATGGCTGACCGAAGAGATGGAAAA
>CAZEWV010000488.1:0-2382 GCA_964516025.1 uncultured Eubacteriales bacterium | reverse complement strand
ACGAGGCCATCACACTTCCATAAACGGCGGCACGGCGCAGGTGTTTTTCATCAAAAGACCGGACCTTGTCCAGGTATCCAAGAAAACCGCCGCCAAAGCTGTCTCCTGCCCCTGTGGGATCCACGACATTTTCGCAGGGAAAAGCCGGAGCCCCAAAAACAAAGTCTTCACTGAGGAGAAGAACTCCATGTTCCCCTTTTTTTATAATCATTAGAGAGGGGCCCAAATCCAGGAGTTTCTTTCCGGCCGAGATCAGATTATTCTCCCCTGCCAGCATCTTGACCTCTTCATCGTTGGCAAAAAACATATCCACATCTTTTAAGACCCTAAGGAGAGCCTCACGTTTGGTGTTGATCCAGAGATTGATTGTATCCATGGCGACCAATTTGGGTTCATCCAGCTGAAAACGGATATCTTCCTGAATGGACGGATCGATGTTGCCAAGAAAAACAATACCTGCTCTACGGTATTCGGGCAGGAGCTCCGGTTTAAAATTCTGGAAAACATTCAACTCTGTCTTGATGGTTGTTCTCTGGTTGGGATCATGTCCGTACCGCCCTTCCCAGTGAAATGTTTTTCCTTTCTCGACTTTAAGTCCTCGTGTATCGACACCCCGGCTTTGGAAGAGATCGATAATGCCGGAGGGAAAATCAGTTCCCACAACAGCCACAATTTTCGGATCGGTAAAATAACTGGCCGCTAAGACCGAGTAAGCGCAGGAACCGCCGACAATTCTTTCTTTTCGTGTCCGTGGTGTTTCAATCGTATCAAAAGCTAAAGATCCAACTATGACTAAACTCATTTTCTTCTTCCCTTAGAGATATTTCCCGATGATATATTTAAGGTTGTCTTTGATTTTTTCCGGGATAAGGTCGGTCCGGGTTACTATGCAGTTCTCGAGAGACCTCTGGCAACCACAACCTTCAAACGGATGATCTAGAAGAGTCCGGACGGCTTGTTTAAGTATTTTCTTGGCGTTTTTGATGTTCTGCCCCAGGTTCTCGAAAATAATCCCGGCTGTAACCGGTTCCTCACTTTCGTGCCAGACATCATAATCCGTCACCAGGCTCAATGTGGCATAACAGATCTCGGCCTCCCGGCACAGCTTGGCCTCGGTTGCACCCGTCATCCCGATGATATCGCATCCCCACTGCCGGTAGATTTTTGATTCCGCCTTGGTTGAAAAAGCAGGCCCTTCTATACAGATGTATGTCCCCCCTTGATGGATAGACAAATCCAGCTCTTTTCCGACATGAAACAGAAATTCCGAAAAATCCGGACATACGGGTTGATCAAGACTGACGTGAACGGCGATGCCTTCACCAAAAAAAGTGCTTCTTCTGTGTGTGCGATCAAAAAATTGATCGGGCACAACAATATCTTTTGGCCTTAATTCTTCCTTCAATGAACCCACTGCACTAACAGAGAAAATCCGTTCAACGCCAAACATCTTGAAACCGTAAATGTTCGCTCTGTAATTCAGCTCATAGGGAAGAATTCTGTGTCCACGGCCATGGCGGCTGAGGAAGACAATTTTTTTTCCCTCCAATTCTCCAATGATGTAGGCATCTGAAGGCTTGCCAAAGGGAGTGACAAGTTCGATTTCTTCGATAATCTTCATGCCATCGATTTCATAAAGGCCTGTTCCCCCTAAAATTCCGAGGTCAACCTGAGGCAATCCTGATCTTATTTCCGGTTCCATAATCACTCCTTTAACAAGACTATTTGTATACAATTTATGACTGCCCAAGTCAAACTCACAAAAAAATCTCTGCGGAGATATAATCCAATAAGTCTTTTTTATCTGGATTATTCACGGGCCGAGGTTGCCGCAGATGCGAGGCATCGGGCCATGAAGCTGTGGTTGTCCACTGCGAATGGATCGTGACGAAGCAGATGTGGTAAGATCGGTTCGCCCCCTTGGGGTAAAAAATGCCGACATTTAATATAAACTGGCCAACAAACAAAGTGATGTTCACGGATATTGCTAAATAGCATGCTATTAAACCGATATCATTGAAGAAAAAAGAAGGTGTCGGCAGTTTTTATAAATAATTCAGATTTGAAATGTTTATTGGAGTGTGATAGTAGCTATAAAAAAGCTTAAATTCCTGGAGGAGTGAATATGTTCCATAAAAATAAAAGCCATTTAAAAATAGTCATAAGTTCTGTCATCTTATTTTTATCGGCATCCCTGTGTTTCAGCCAGATTACCACTCCTGAAGCTTATCTGGGTTTTAAACCCGGAGATGATTTTTTTCTTGCAACCTATGAGCAGTTGGTTGGCTATTTTGAACTCATCGCAGGTGAAAGCCATCGTATACAAGTATTTGATATGGGCCCCACTTCAATGGGACGACGCATGAAATACGCCGTAATTTC
>CAZEWV010000487.1:0-2384 GCA_964516025.1 uncultured Eubacteriales bacterium | reverse complement strand
TTCCCCTGTATCACAAACGCAAACAGGATATGAAAGTTGTCGAAAAGGAACTGTCTTTGGCTGCGGTCAAAGCCGACTATGACAATGTCAAAGTCGGAGTTCAAGCTGAGATCCAAAGCTTAAAATCTGAACTGGAGCGGTTCCGCAAAAGAGTAGAACTTTATAAAGGAGGAATACTCATCCAGGCACAGCAGTCTCTCGACTCGGCTAATGAAGGATATCGAGTGGGGAAGGTCGATTTTTTGACCCTGATCAGCAACTGGATGATGCTCCAGAACTATGAACTGCAATATTATTTCGCTCTGGCCGATTACTATAAATCTTTAGCCGGCTATGAACTGACTATTGGAATAAAATTTTCCGAATTGGAAGAATCAAATGAATTGCCTTTTTAATAAAAAAACAACGAGGAGTCGGACATGAAAACTAAAATAATCTTGATATTGGTTGTGGGAATCCTTATCGGGGCCGTTTCCACATACATTTTTGTCCCAAAAGCAAAAACTATGGATACGATGGCTCAAGAAGGTGAAAAGCAGCTCTATTCCTGCGGGATGCATCCCGAGGTCATTTCAGATGAACCGGGGGATTGCCCCATTTGCGGGATGGAGTTGACGCCTATTAAGGGCTCTGCTCAGGTAGGAACAGGAGAACCGGGTCAGGAGCGCAAGGTCATCTACTGGCGAGCTCCCATGGAGCCGACGGAGATCTACGATGCGCCTGGAAAATCTAAGATGGGGATGGATCTTGTTCCGGTTTATGAAGGTGATGAAGCGGGAGGAGCGGGCAGTATCCTTATTGATGGCTCTGTACAGCAGAATATGAACTTGAGACTTGCCAGGGTTGAACGAAAGGACCTTTCCAATGTTATCCGAGCCTATGGAAAGGTTACCTATGCCCAGGATAAACAGTTCTCAGTCACTACAAAAATCAGCGGTTGGATCGAGAAGCTCTATGTCAATACCGTGGGGCAGAAAATCCGCCGAGGAGAGCCTTTGCTCGAGATCTACTCGCCTCAGTTAATCTCCACGCAGGAGGAGTATCTTTTAGCGTTGAATAATTTGGAAAAACTGGGATCCAGCCCTTACGAAAGCATTCGCACCAATGCCGAAAAAATGGTGGCTCTGGCTAGAGAAAGGCTTGAGTACTGGGATATTCCCAAAGCCGAGATTGAAAATCTGGACAAGACGGGAAAAACGCGCCGAACGATTCTTTTGAGATCTCTAGTTGCAGGTGTTGTGACCCACAAAGGTGTAGTTGAGGGCAGCAAGATCGGTCCGGGAATGGACCTCTTTCATATTTCCGATTTGAGCGAAGTCTGGGTGGAAGTTGCGGTTTATGAATCGGAACTGCCTTTCATCAAGGTAGGGCAGCGGGCGGAGCTTGAACTGGATCACATTCTGGGAAAGACACTTGAGGGAAGAGTGGATTTTATTTATCCTTACCTCGACAAAAAAGCCTTAGTCAACAATGTGAGATTGGTTTTTAACAATGCTGATTCTTCTTTAAAACCCGATATGTTTGCCACGGTGTTTATGTATGCACAATTTGCGGAAGATTCTATGGCGATTCCTTCGGAAGCGATCATCCATTCAGGCGCACGGAAACTCGTGTTTGTGACAAAAGGGGATGGAAAATTTGAACCGCGAGAAGTCAAACTTGGAGGCGAAACCGATGATGGATTTACACAAATCCTTTCCGGCCTTTTTATGGATGAAATGGTCGTGGTTTCCGGCCAATTTCTGCTGGATTCAGAGAGCCAGACAAGAGAGGCCATAGCCAAGATGCGGGCCGCCCAAGCCCAGAGAACAATGGAGGCTTCCGCCGGAGAAGAGGCTGAACACACGCATGTTGATGAGGCTGAAGACACGCATGAGGGAGAGGGGCAAGAGATGCAGAAAATGGATCCTGAAAAATTGTATGCATGCTCGATGCATCCCGATTTTATCACGACCGATCCTGATGCAATATGTCCGGAATGTGGGATGAAGGTTGTCCCTGTCTCAGAGTTGGAGAACGAAGTGGATCTCGAGAAGGCGGAGTTTTACACCTGTTCGATGCATCCCGAGTTCCTGACAACCGATCCGGATGGCCGCTGTCCTGAATGCGGCATGAAGGTTGAAAAAGTTAAAAAATAGAGAAGATATCAAATAAGACGGAGTAGAATATGTTAGAAAAAATAATTGAGTGGTCAGTAAATAATCGGCTGTTGGTGATCATAGGGATATTTGCCATCATCGTGGCCGGATTCGTTTCCATCCAGACAACTCCTGTCGATGCCATTCCGGATCTGAGCGACGTGCAGGTGATTGTGCTTACAGAATATCCCGGTCAGGGACCGAATGTTGTCGAAGATCAGGTCACCTATCCTTTAACTACGGCGA
>CAZEWV010000486.1:0-2396 GCA_964516025.1 uncultured Eubacteriales bacterium | reverse complement strand
GTGATTTCTCTTCAAGCAGGGCCTCTTGTACACCGGTGATTTCAGAATTGTTTTGGAGGACAATCACATTCTCCGGATCCGCCCCAGGCCCAACAAAAACACTTCCATGGATGGTGGCGTTGTTCCGGAGACCGATGCATCCTTGATAGGTCGCATTTGTTCCTGAATGTCCTTTTTCTCCAACATTGTCTCCACCATAGGCGCCCATGCTTGAATCATAACTATCTATATATGCTGAACCAACAACGTCAAGTCCCTCATCTCCGAAGATGCCGTACATGAATACAGATGGACTGTCTAATCTCTCCAAAAACACTTGGACAGTTCGATCGATAGTAGTGGAACTGATGTGTTTGACCTTTCCTGTTGACTCGATGAAGGGCCGTTGTCCAAGCGGCGACTGAATACTGACCGAAACGTCACCAATCTCATTTCCACCTGATGCCTGCAGGTTAGAGAGATCTAAAATCCGATTGTTTGGTTCTCCAGCCCAAGTCCATATGCTGCCGTAGTTCAACTCCCAAACGGCACGTTCGATGCCCGCTTCAGCGAGATTTGTGGCCGCGAGAGTTCTATAGGACTTTTCGGTCAACCTATACGCGCCAGAAAGTTTCGTCAAAACTGGCAAAGTCAGGATAAGCAGCACCAAAGCGACAAGAAGGGCAATGACAAGTACAGATCCTCGCTCTTTTTCGTCATATTTTAGAACTAGTTTTTTCATTTTCGATTCATCTAAGAATATAGTCGATCCAAATCCTTCTGAATTGAAAAAATACGGCTCCTCTCCCTTTATGAAAGAAAAATAACGGGCCAGCTTCTTTAGCATTTTGAATTTTGACAGGTCCAAAATCTAAAAAGGATTTTTTTCCTGCCAGGATTTGACTCTGTACGAGTTCGACTCTCCACTGAAAATCGAGGCCAAACTGCCAAGAGCCAGATCGTAGTGAAGACCGGCGTTGGAATCGACCTCAACATAATCGGCAATGACCGAACCAAAAAAATCGGCATTGCTGTCAAAGTGGACAGTGGCATCCGGAACATAGACGGCACCGTAAAAACTGGAGTTGGACCTCCAGGTCATGGTTTGAGTGAAGTTTTCAGTCCCGTATATCTGAAGCTTGGCTGGGTTCTGCGAGAGATTGTTGATCTGAGAATTGCTTCTCTGTGTAAAGGTCCCAGCTAGATAAATGGTCAGCGTAACGCCTTCGGCTATCTCCAATTGAGTGTTGCTTTTCATCGAAAACTCACCGGATATATAAAGCGTGATATCGGCTGTGATCGTAACTTTTGAGTTGTTCTGAAGAATAAAAGACGTATATTCTCCGTTTTCATTTATTATATCCGTATCATTGTTTCCGACAGTATAGGCTCCTCTCCAGGGAAGTCCTTCGGGAGCAGGAATTGAAGTCAGCTCCTTCTCCTCATCCAATGCCGATTTTTCTCCAGAAATGCCTGAATTATTTTGCGTCACAATCACACTCGCAGGAATGGCTCCCGGCCCTACGATGGCATCGCCGTTAATGTCCGCATTGTTTCTCAGAAAAAGGCAGCTGTAGTGCGTAGCATTTGTACCGGCATCACCCTGATCTCCGACATTGTCATCCCCGTATTCTCCTTCCCTGGAATCATAGCTGTCTGTTTGTGCATTCCCAGCCAGCTCGACTCCCTCGTCACCAAAAATGCCATAGTCGAAAAGGGATTGTCCTCCGCTGACCTCCAGCACAACCCTGATTGTTTTATCCAAAGTTGTTGTACCGAAGTGGAGCACACGACCTGTGGATTGGATGATGGGATTGTCTCCTCCAGGGCCAAAGGCTTCGATAACGATATCTCCAACTTCCGAACCCCCTGAGGCTTGAAAAGAGGAGATGGTCATCGTCCTCAAGTTATCATCACCTTCCCAGTTTGTGATATTTCCATGGTTGAGCTCCCATATGGCCCGCTCGACTCCGGCTTCGGCTAGATTGAGGGCAGCCAGCTCTCTGTACGCTTTTTCGGTGACCCTGTACTGTCCGGAAAGTTTGGTTAGAAACGGCATGGCCAAAAGAAGCATCATGAGTGCCACAAGAATGGTAATGATTAGAACCGCTCCACGCTCTTTTGGATGATGCTTTCTGACTTTCTTTTTCATACTGTTTCTTCTATTTCTTTAGTCGCCTCAATCCCTCTTGGGTTGAATTATCTGTCCACATTTCAGAAAAGCTCAAAAAGTCAAACCTCGTCTTTCTTGTCCTTTTAAAATGGCAAACAGTAACCATTCTTGAGTTCGGTCGTGTTGATATTTCCACCTTTCTGTGGTATTGGTTTAACAAATGCCAACAGAGAAAAATCCCATACGCAATCTCCTGATTCTGATCTTTCTGTTTGCTTTGGGATTGTCCCTGTTTATCAACATT
>CAZEWV010000485.1:0-2397 GCA_964516025.1 uncultured Eubacteriales bacterium | reverse complement strand
ACATTAAAAACAGGTTCGTCTGTCCGGTCCAGTCCCGGCAGCAGCCGTGCTTCCTCTTTCCGCTCCTGTAAAATTCGAGCAATCGGGACCATGTACTGCCGGGTCTCTTCTTTTCCTTTCATGTTGAATGTGTAGTAGGGATCCACACCGATGGATTTCAGATCCCAGCGGAGCTTTGCCAGTTCAAAACGCCGGGAATTTTCCATGGTGAAGACAACCTGGTTATAGACGCTGATCCCGGCTTTACGAATTTTTTGAACGGCCTCTAAACTCTCAGGCGTGATTTCGTAAGGGTGTTCAAAATGAGTGACGACAGCGATCTCTCTTCGTGGAGGATCGTGATATTTGGCGGCAATCTTGATCAGATTATCGGTCCAGCGCATGGGAAGGACCACTGGAGTCCTGGTCCCGAGACGGATGCGGTAGATGTGTTTTTTCTGCGCCAGAATGTCCAAGATTCTCTCCAGTTGACTGTCATTCATCACCACAGGATCGCCGCCGGTGATCAGAATGTCTCCGATATTCTTATGGTCATCAAACCAGGCCAGAGCGCTGTCAACCTGTTCTTTTGATGCGGCGGCTTTAGGATCCAATACACGCTCGATCTCCCAGTTGCGCTGGCAGTAGATACAGATCTGGGAGCACGTATTAAAGGGTTTTAAGATCGAAATAAAAGGATAGCGGCGGGTGATCAAATCCTGGGGTGAGGTGTCATGTTCTCCCATAAAATCGAAAAATGTATCCCGTTCCTCCCTGTGTTTGGACATGGAATCCACATATATTTTTGGAGGGATTACCTGTGCCCGCACGGCGTGATCATAGCCGATGGAAATGTTGGAATCCATCAAACTGAGATAGTAGGGAGTGATTCCAAAGGGGATTTTGTTGAGGTTGGCTTTTTCGATGGCTGCTTTTTGATTTTTGGTCAACTCGATCAGGTCCAGAAGTGGCTTGGAATCACTGATCACATTTTTGAGGTGCCATTTATAATCGTTCCAGTCTGTCTCAGTCCCCCCAAAATAGTTGAGTATTTTTGTTTTATTCTCTTTCCGCCAAGTCACGACCTCTTCTTCGAGACCTGAGGGGTATTTCTTGAAGTATTTCTTTACGGTTGAACCGAGCTCATCCAAGATGTCCGTTCTGGCCTGAGCCGCTTCGTGTCCCTCGAGCTTTAAAAAATCCGGAATGTGTTTTTTGACTTCTCCATTCTCAAGATAGATGTTGGATTGCCCGATGACACTGCGGAACAGATTGATGAATTCCATTAAAAAACCCACTGATACCTCTGTTTGGATGTTTTCTCTACTGTCCCGGGCCAACTTCCATAAAATTTCCAGGGCGGACACACCGGTGCGGAATTCATTGACCGGTCCAATAATGCTTTTAAAAACACGGATCCCTTCTCGAACGGTCGCCTTTTCCAAAATATGAAGATCATTGTCCACCGCAAAAATCTTTCGCTCGGCTATTTCCAGGTAGGAAAAGAAGCCTTCCCTTGCAGCCTCCAGGCCGGCCGCGTTTTTTAGAATTTCGTAGAGTTCCGGATTGGCATCCCAGAGTCTTCTGACATAGGCGCCATAGTTGACTTCAAATTTGGGTTTAAAAATTGAAATTTCATCTGTAAAAACATCATCGATGATTTTAGTACTGAATCTTTTTAATGTTTTCATTGTGACCTCATAGACTTCTGGATAAATTAGCATTTTGAAGAAGTCCGGTCAATCGAAAGATCCTGAAAAGAAAAGGTTTGAAACGAAGCTCTTGAAAACTCCTAGTTCTGTTGGACATTTGATATTAAATGAATGATCATTAAAAGTCTCGAAAAGGAGAAAAGAATGTCACAACAGAAATGGGATAGCCACGATGTCCCTGACCAAAGAGGACGGGTGGCCATCATAACGGGATCCAGCAGTGGGATTGGGTATGAGACGGCTCGAGTTCTTGCGGCCAAAAATGCCACGGTGATTATCGCTGTTCGGAATTTGGAAAAGGGTCAGTCGGCGCTGGAAAAAATAAAAGATGAGCATCCGGAGGCAGATGCGAGGGTCATGGAACTGGACCTGGCTAATTTGGACTCTGTCCACAGGTTTGCCGAAGAATTTAGAAGAAATTTCTCTCAGCTGGATTTGTTGATCAACAATGCCGGCGTCATGATGCCGCCTTACTCCAAAACCACTGATGGATTCGAGCTTCAGTTCGGTACGAATCACCTGGGCCATTTTGCCTTGACAGGTTTACTTTTAGATATGATCCTTAATACAGAGAATTCGCGGATTGTCACTATAAGCAGTAGTGGTCATAGAGCCGGAAAACTCGATTTTGATGACCTCAACTGGGAAAAACGCAAGTACAAAAAAATGAGAACCTATGCGGACAGCAAGCTTGCCAACCTTTATT
>CAZEWV010000484.1:0-2405 GCA_964516025.1 uncultured Eubacteriales bacterium | reverse complement strand
ATCAACAGTTTCCGGGCCAATTCTTTCCTCGTGACCGAACTCAATAAGCTCTATTCTTTATTTGGAGAAAAAGACCTGCTTTTTGATCCCCCCATCTCCACGTTTGAACCTACAAAGAAGGAGGCTAATGTCCCCAATGTCAATACGATTCCCGGAAAAGATGTCTTCTACATGGACAGCCGAATTCTTCCCCGTTATTCCATTCCGGATGTGGAAGACAAAATAAGAGAAATGATAGGACGAATCGAGAAGGATTTTAGCGTGACCATCACAATGGAGGAAGAGCAGAAGGCCCCGGCGGCTCCTCCCACCTCTCCGGATGCACCAGTCGTTCAAGTGTTGAAAAAGGCAGTCAAAGATATCTATGGGTTAGAGGCTAAACCCACCGGAATTGGAGGGGGGACGGTCGCAGCTGTTTTTCGTGACGCAGGGTTCGAAGCGGCCTGCTGGTCCAAGATGGACGAGACCGCCCATATGCCCAATGAATACTGTGTGATCGACAATATGGTCAACAACGCAAAAGTATTTGCCCATATCTTCCTGCAGGATTAGAAACCGGGCACAAAGAAGGAGGACAACATGTCAGAAGAACTTCTTGTTTTGACGACCGTTCCCGATGAAGAAACGGCAGAAAAAATTTCACAACACCTCGTTGAAAAAAGGTTGGCCGCCTGTGTGACTCGAACGGCAGCCTGCAAATCCGTATACTGGTGGCAGGGAAAAATCACTAAAGACAATGAACATATCCTGTTCATAAAAACTCAGGCCAAACGTTATCCCGAACTCGAAAAAACTCTTTTGGCCATCCACCCCTATGAGGTGCCCGAGGTCATCGCCATTTCTCTTATCCAAGGCTATGGAAAATATTTGAACTGGTTGAACACGGAGACCGATCCAGAGAAAAAGAAGGACAGCTAAGCAAATTTCCTCTGCATTTTCCGAGCCACTTTTATGGTATTGAGATGGACGTCTACAGTATCTTGGACATCATGAGCATATCCTCCGGCTAAAAGAACAACCACCGGAATCTTTCGGCTGCGTGCTTCTCCAATAATAAGCCTTCCCCTCTCCATTAGCCCTTCCTTCGTCACCTTCAAACTGCCCAACTGATCCTTTTCATAAGGATCCGCACCGGCAAGATAGATAACCAAGTCGGGATGGAACTCCTCATACAAGCGAGGAAAATGCGCATTCAAAGCTGAGAGATATTTCTCATCCCCATCCCCTGTCCACAGTCCAACATCTAAACTGCTTCGAGGCTTTTCTGCGGGATAGATATCCATCTGATGGATAGAAAATGTAAATACATAGTCTTTCTTAGAAAGAATGGCCGCCGTCCCATTCCCTTGATGGACATCGACATCGACCACCATAACTCTGGCAACCTTCCCTTCCTTTTTCAACTTCTCAATTGTCACGGCCACATCATTGAGGACACAGAAACCCTCTCCATGGTCTGCAAAGGCGTGATGAAAACCACCTCCCAGGTGAACAGCCAGACCTTCCTTCAAAGCTTGCTCGGCAGCCACGATTGTTCCTCCCACATACATCAAAGCAAATTCGAAGAGCTCTGGTGAATAGGGCAGCTCCAGGCTCATCACCTCAGCGTGAGAGAGTTTCCCGGCTCTGAGTTTTTTAAGATATTTGGGCGTATGGGCAAGAAGAACATCCTCAACAGACGCAGAATGAGGCGGGAGAAAATCTTCTTTTCTGACTCCAATCATGAGGAGTTTTTCATAAATCAGCCTGTATTTTTCGACAGGGAAGACATGGTCCTTCATATTGTGCATCCAGTACTTGTCACTATAAATGAACTTGAAAGGAAACTTCCCCCTTTGGAAAATCTGCAGGAAGTTCTTCAAAGGAGTCATGAAAGTTTATTGATATCAGAAAAAGGACACAAGCTCAACCAAAGCTTCATTAATTTCAAGAAAATCGAAAACTCTTCTTGAAGTTTGTCTGAAAATGGAATAGTTTTTTACCTTATTATACCATTACATCATAATAGGCATGTTAATCTGAATAATTCACGAGTCATTGAAAGTGTCGGCTGTTTTTATGAATGATTCAGGTTAAAGGAGTTTTTATGGGTCTAAAAAAATTCATTATCAATCTGGCTCCAACTCCGCTCGTCAAGCTTTTTGCCACTCCTTATGTCGCCGGCGACAGCATCGATGCCGCTGTGAATACAGCCCGAAAATTTTGGGAGGAACGTCACGTCAACTCAACTATCGATCTCCTGGGAGAAGAACTAGAAAAGGATGAAGATGTCCAATACAGTATTGGCGTCTACGAAAGGCTTATCGATACCCTCGGAAAACAGGAATTTGCCACCATATCCTTAAAGCCAACACAGTTGGGAAGCCACAAAAGTACAGAGCACTGTCAAGGAATCATCAGAAACA
>CAZEWV010000483.1:0-2405 GCA_964516025.1 uncultured Eubacteriales bacterium | reverse complement strand
CTGGATCGTGGAGGATCTCTCAAAGTCGGCCCTCAGAGTGCAGGAGCTCAGCCTGGTCCGGCTTGTTATGGATTGGGGAAGGCTCCCACAGTTACTGATGCCAACCTAGTTCTTGGGCGACTCGTGCCGGATTTTTTTCTCGGAGGAAAGATGAAAATTTTTCCGGAGCAAAGCCGCAGGGCTGTCAAAAAAATAGCCGACACCATCGAAAAGTCCATAGAGAGTACGGCTGAGGGGATAATTGAAATTGCAAACGCAACCATGGAAAAAGCGATTCGTGTGATCTCTATTGAACGCGGATTCGATCCAAGAAGTTTTAGCCTGTGTTCATTCGGGGGAGCAGGAGGGATGCATGCCGTAGATGTAGCCTCTCATCTCAGCATGTCAAAAGTGATCGTGCCTAAAAATGCAGGTGTCCTCTCTGCAGTGGGATTACTCCTGGCCGATTCGATAAAAGACTACTCAAAATCCGTTTTAAAGATGAATGAAAACAAAACCGGAAAAAAGGAGCTGAACCGTCTTTTCTCTAAATTGATTAAAAAAAGTTTTGTGGACATGAAAAAAGAAGGATTTTTTGAACACCAGATAAAAATTTTTCCTTCTCTTGATCTCAGATACTTTGGACAATCCTATGAAATCTCTGTTCCATACCAGGAAAACCATCCATTCGATTCCGCGTTTCACTCTGCTCATAAGAAACTCTATTCCTATTTTCATCCCAACCGTCCTGTAGAGATCGTCAACATCCGTATTAAAGTTGTCGGGACTACAAAGAAAGTACGATTCAAAAAGTATCCACCACAATCTCCTAATCCAAAGGATGCAGAGTTTGGTGAGCAGAAATTAATCTACCGCCAGAAAACCTATAAAGCCAAGCTGTATAAACGCCCTCTTTTAAAAACAGGAAACACGCTGCTCGGCCCGGCCTTAATCGTCGATAATGAGGCCACGACAATGCTGCCGCCGGCCTGGCGGTTGACCGTGGATGGTTACCTTAATCTTATTATCCAAAGGAAAAAAAATGAAAGCTCCCCCATTCGACCCGATAGAGCTTGAGCTCTTCAAGAACGTATTCGTCTCCATATCTGAAGAAATGGGTGCTGTTCTCGGCCGGACATCTCTGTCTCCGAATATAAAAGAAAGAAAAGATTTCTCTTGTGCTATTTTTAACAAAAAGGGGGAAACATTTGCACAAGGATCACACATTCCGGTCCATCTCGGAGCCATGCCTCTGTCAGTCCAGGAGGCTCTGAAAACACACAAATTCGAGGATGGAGATATCCTTATTTTAAACGATCCGTACAGGGGAGGCACTCATCTGCCCGATCTCACCTGTATTTCTCCGGTTTTTATCGAGAGAAAACTCGAGTTTTTCGTTGCCAACAGAGCCCATCATTCAGATATTGGGGGCATGTCTCCAGGCTCAATGCCTTTGGCCACAGAAATCTTCCAGGAGGGCCTTATTATACCTCCGGTCAAACTCTATCAAAAAGGACAACTCAACCGTGCGGTTTTTGACATGATCTTGGCCAATGTCAGGACTCCAGATGAAAGGAAGGGCGATCTTCTTGCACAGGTCGCCGCCAACCAAAAAGGCAAGCAGCGGATGGTTGAAACGGTGAAAAAACACGGGATAAGGAAGATCACCAAGTATGGACATTTTATACAAGAGTATGCAGAAAAAATCCTCAGACTGACAATTCAGGACATTCCTGACGGGTCTTATACGTTCGTCGATTTTCTCGATGATGATGGAATCACAAACACGTCCATTAAAATCGCGGTTGAAATAACCATTCGGAAAGACGAAGCCCAGATTGACTTCTCATCCTCTGATTCCCAGACTGAAGGCGGAGTTAATGCCAATTATGCAGTCACCTCCTCAGCAGTCCTCTATGTATTCCGGTCTTTGATCAGAGAGGACATCCCCTTTAACACAGGGCTTCTAAATCCATTAACCATCATTGCTCCACGGGGATCGATTGTAAATGCTCAGTATCCTGCGGCCACGGCCGGAGGCAATGTAGAGACATCACAAAGAATCGTCGATGTCCTCCTCGGAGCTCTTGCCAAAGCTATGCCCGGAAAAATCCCGGCAGCGAGTTCCGGAACCATGAACAACATCGCTTTTGGGGGCTTTGATCGAATCCGCGGGAAAAACTTTGCCTACTATGAGACGCTTGGAGGAGGAATGGGCGCGACTTCTAAACTTGATGGCCTCAGCGGAGTTCATACCCACATGACCAATTCCTTAAATACTCCTCTCGAAGCCCTAGAAAATTATCTGCCAATAAGAATCACGACTTATGCACTTCGTCGAGGATCGGGAGGATCGGGCTACAGAAAAGGCGGAGAAGGAATCATCCGCGAGTATGAATTTTTAGAGCCTGCACAAGTCTCCATAA
>CAZEWV010000482.1:0-2406 GCA_964516025.1 uncultured Eubacteriales bacterium | reverse complement strand
GGGAAAAAGGCCCCGACATATTGCGGGGAGAAAATTTCGATTTAGTTCTTCTCGACATATGGCTCCCAAAGTTGAAGGGTATCGAAGTTCTGGAGAAAATAAAAAAAATCGAAGAGAATACCCAGGTGATCATGATTACAGGACACGGCTCAGTTGAAGCAGCCGTCAAGGCCACTAAACTGGGAGCCTTTGATTTCCTTGAAAAGCCTCTCTCTCTGGAAAAAGTCATCGTCACAGTGAAAAACGCCCTTAAACACCGCAAACTACAAGAAGAAAACATCCAGTTAAAAGAAAGAATGCGGGCAAAGTACCATCTGGTTGGAAAGAGTTCGGCCATACAGAAGTTAAGAAGTGAAATCTTGGTTTCGGCCCCTTCAAATGGACGGATAATGATCTACGGAGAAAACGGCACAGGAAAAGAGCTTATCGCCCGACTCATCCATCAACAAAGCCTGAGAAAACACAAACGCTTCATTCGCATAAATTCCGCCGCCATTCCTGAAAATCTTCTAGAAAACGATCTTTTTGGGTATGTCAAAGGAACTTTTCCTAACGGTGAAATTGAAAAAAAGGGCAAATTGTTCCTTGCAGATGGAGGCACTCTTTTTTTTGACGAAATCGGAGATTTGAGTCTTAAAATCCAGGACAAGCTTCTCAAGTCGATCAAAGACAATAAGTATGATCCTCTAGGATCCACCGATTCTATCACTACAAATGTGAGAGTGATATCTGCCACGAAAAAAGATCTGAAATCCCTCATCGCCAGTGGAAATTTTCGAGAAGACCTGTTTTTCAAACTCAATGTCATTCCCCTAACAATCCCTCCTCTTCGGAAAAGACAGGAAGATATTCCTCTCCTGATCAACCACTTCTTAAAGTATTTTGCTATCGAATACGCTAAAAAACCAAAAACAATGACTCCGAAGGCCATGGAAACGTTCACAAATTATTCCTGGCCTGGCAACGTCAGCGAACTGATCAACGTCATTGAAAGATTTGTCATCATGATCCAAGACGACCAGATCAAAACCTCTCACCTTCCCTTGCTCGTCGAACTCAGAGAAACTCAGCTCACCAATGGGAATGAAGAACATCCCTCACTCCACGATGCTGAGGAACAGTTTGAAAGAGATTACATAAAAAAGACCCTCGTCCAGAACAACTGGGACGTAAATCGAACCGCCGAATCTCTTAAGATAGAGAAGGATCAACTTCATGAAAAAATTAAAAATTTGGGAATTTCATTTCTAAGCTGATGGACAATCAAATCTTACCCTTATTAACCGCCATTCGAGATTTCATTTGGGGTCCACCTCTTATTATCCTTCTGGTTGGCACAGGCATTTTCCTGACATTCCGATTACGTGGGCTTCAGATACGAGGTCTCTTTTATTCCCTTAAACTTGCCTTTTTCGAAAGAAAGACAGATGACAAAGAGGCCGGGGACATCTCACACTTTCAAGCCCTTATGACAGCACTTGCTGCGACTGTCGGGACAGGAAACATCGCCGGTGTAGCAACAGCCATTGTTATGGGTGGACCAGGGGCCCTGTTCTGGATGTGGATCACTGGCATCTTTGGAATGGCCACAAAATACGCTGAAGCCGTTCTCGCCATCAAGTATAGAGAAAAAGATGAAGCAGGAATGATGAGTGGCGGCCCGATGTATTACATCTCAAAAGGTCTTGGATGGAAATGGCTGGGAACTCTGTTTGCTATCTTTGCCGCCATCGCAGCCTTTGGTATAGGCAATATGGTCCAGTCCAATTCGGTGGCCGAGTCATTAAATGCTTCTTTAGGCATTCCCCACTGGACAACAGGAATTATTCTAGCTGCATTTACAGCCATGGTTATTCTCGGCGGAATCAAAAGTATCGGCAAAGTCACGCAGGTTTTAGTTCCCTTCATGATTTTGATCTATTTTACCGGGGCTATGATTATCCTTCTTTTCAATGTTTCCGCTCTCCCAAAAATCTTTGCCCTCATCTTCAAGTCCGCATTCACTCCGGCGGCAGCCATTGGCGGATTTCTCGGGGCAGCAGTCATGCAGACCATACGAGAGGGTGTCTCTAGAGGGATTTTTTCCAATGAATCGGGTTTGGGATCTGCTCCCATCGCCGCTGCGGCAGCCAGGACACCGGATCCGGTCAAACAGGCTCTTGTCTCAATGACCCAGACTTTTATAGACACGATTATCGTCTGCACCATGACGGGGCTGGTGATTATCTTAAGCGGTCTCTGGACATCAGGCCCTACCGGTGCCGAGTTGACGACTCTGTCTTTTAACGAACTTCTTCCGGGAAACATTGGACAGCTCATCGTATCTCTGAGCCTTGTATTTTTTGCCTATTCCACTATTTTAGGTTGGAGTTATTACGGAGAAAAATCCATCGAGTATCTTTTTAC